>CALGUT010000212.1 GCA_937920335.1 uncultured Opitutales bacterium | reverse complement strand
TGTGAGCAAGATCCCGAGCGATCTTAGCGCCGCGACCGAAACGGGTAATGACAACTAAATTTCTGGTCGCACATTTCACGATTTCAGTCACTGTGTCGATCCATGGATCAAGTAACCGGAAGAAGCGGCGCAAAACAACCCCGACCGACCAACTCATGAATCGAAGAACTGCTTGTAAACTGATGGGACTTGCGGCCTTGGCACCCCAATTTTCCTGCTCCAAAGAACCAACGTTCAAGCTACGTTACGTATTAAACTCCGCAATGTATGGAGAAATGGCGTTAGCCGATATTCTACCGGAGATCAAAAAGACAGGCTCCGAATCGATCGATATATGGAGACGAGTACATGGCAATCAACGGGAACAGATTACCGAGATGGGCGACGAGGCCTGCAAAGCCCTGCTACAAACACACGATGCCAAGATCAGTATGTCCACCTGCTATCCGCTCGGCCCTACCGGTCTTCAAGAGGAGATGGTCTGGCTACAGCAATACGGCGGCAAGATCATCGTGACGGGTTCCGGCAGATACCCGGATTCAGAACCCAAGGGAGATGCGGCTAAAACTCAGGTGAAAAAAATGCTGGAGGTCTTAAAGCCGCATATCGCCAAGGCTGAAGAAACCGGAATCACGATCGCTTTGGAAAACCATGCCAACCAACTGCTTTATCACCCGGATTCCCTGCGCTATTTTGCGGAGTTCAATACGAGCAACCATCTTGGAATCGCATTCGCTCCTCATCATCTCTACAAGTTCGAAGAAGAAATCCCTCAACTGATCCGAGACCTGGGCGATCAACACATCCCATTCATGTATTTTCAGGAACACTCGGAAGGCATCTACGGAAAAGTACCCAAGGAAATAGAAATGCAGCAGCTACCGGGCTTCGGTGGCGGTTTGGATTATCGGCTCATTGTTTCAGCCCTTCGAGACATCCGTTACTCTGGCCTGGTCGAGATCTTCATGCACCCGACTCCCCGCGGAATCCCTATTTTGCCGACCATCAAAGAAATCACGGGTGCCATTAACCAATCGAGGAGTTACATCGAGGAATGCCTAGAGGCTACGGCGTAAGATTCCTACTTTTGCTAGCAATTCTGGGCCTACCCAGCCTGGTCAGCCACGCTCAAAGTCACTCTCTAGTTATAGGCTACGAGCGGTTCCACTCTGATACACCAACGGCCGAGGGAGGCCGCCTCCTCTTCAACGAGTTGGGTTGCGTAAACTGCCACGATAATCCGACAGGCCTGCCGCCCAGAAAAGGTCCTCACCTGCGAGATATTGCACAGCGAGGTAACCCGAATTGGTTGCGATCGTTCCTCAGAAATCCGACAGAAGCGAAACCGGGTACGACCATGCCCAAGATGCACCTTACCGAAGAAGACACCGAAGCCGTACTGCACTACCTCGCGTCACTCAGATCTGAAAAGAAGCCTCCAAAAGCGTTTAAGTTCGTGAATGCTGAACGGGGAATGTCATTGTATCACGAGCTCGGATGCGTTGCCTGCCACACGCCTTCTGACGTTTTTTATCCTCCAACAGGAAACCCAAATACGGACAGCTATAGCTACCCCTCTGTCCCGCTGATCGAATTGGATAAACGCTACGATATACACTCTCTCAGTGCATTCCTTTTTAACCCCCATGACTACTGGTCTGAGGGTCGTATGCCCCAATTCAAGCTCGACCGGGAAGATGGAGGTGATCTCGCCGCATTTCTCTTGGGCTATCAAAACGGGGATTCGACCGACTATCCAACTTTTCCCAATTGGGAAGTGAAACATGAAGCATCGATGCGAGGAAAAGTCGTCATTCAGGAGAACAACTGTGTCGCTTGTCACACGCTATCGGATCCCGGTTTTGAAAGACCCGCAAAGCCGACCAGTATTCACAGAGGTCAACCGTTCCCTGAAACTCATCCCGAGTATTCGCTCACCCCTCACCAACTGACCTCAATAGAACGTTTCCTAAATGAAAAACCTACCTCTCCTCTTGTAAATTCTCATCTCCAGACCCTAAACTGCCTGGCCTGTCATAGTCGCGATGGCGAGGGAGGCCCCGATCAACCACGAAGCCTATATTTTGCCGGGGATCACGATCTCGGAGATACGGGAAGCCTGCCACCGCCCTTGACTGAGATCGGGCGGAAACTGCAACCCGAGTGGCTCTCCGGAGCCTTGACAGGAAGCAAGACAGTTCGCCCCTACTTACGTACACAGATGCCTGTATTCGGAGATTCGGTACTCGGACTTTCCGAACGTTTAATCGAAGAAGACCGGAATCAGACTACTCACATCGAGCCATTCGAAACGAGTACTGAGGCAGGTCGTCAACTCCTTGGAAACCAGGGAGGCCTCAATTGTATCACCTGTCATAATTGGAGCGACCGAAAGTCTCTAGGAATCCAAGCGCTGGATATCAGCAACATGGCCGAACGTCTCAACTTTGATTGGCTTCATGCCTATCTAATCGAACCATCCAGCTATCAGCCAAACACGTTAATGCCTTCATTCTGGCCAAGGGGTAGCGCTTCCAACTCAACGATCCTCGACGGTAATACCAACGAACAGATAGCTGCGATCTATGCGTTTGCTGATCACGGTACAGGGTTACCGGAAGGATTCCCCGATGAAGCCTCAACAGAATACGAAATCATTCCTACGGACAGACCGGTCAT
>CALGUT010000211.1 GCA_937920335.1 uncultured Opitutales bacterium | reverse complement strand
AAGTCTGCGAGTCGCGTCCAAACTCCACCCTGCATGTTCTACTTACTATCTCGGTTCCGGCCCCATGCCCTCCCATCAGAACGACTATCATCAGTCTGGTTGGCTTAGTATTCTTGCCTGTTGTTTGAATTCCATGAAGTGCAAAAACCTATGGCGTCGTGGGGGCAGCATTTCTTCCGCTGTTGACCTTGGTGTTGCTGGTTTTCAATGGCCGTAAAGGTTTAGGGGCAAATACACGAATCGTCCTATCACGGTAGTAGTGCTTATATCGATACTGGCATCCTTCGGGTCTATGACCTGATCGCGTTGGATGTCGTGACTGGTTTTCGGGCCAACGTTAAGTTAGGTTACTGGGCTAACTCCATGATTGAGAGTGCTCGCTTCGGTGGTCCGTCTAGCCTTTTTGAGCTTAGATCTAAACCTCGGCCAATGTGCGTGAACTCCCTCCGAAACTGTCAGTCTCTATGCCGAGCCTGTGAAGCATGCTGAGATAGAGGTCGGATAGCGGCAGTTCTTCGAAGTCCATTTCTCCACGCCAGCCGACGTCGGTGCGGATGCCGGAGGTGGCCTGATTGTCTTCGTTGCCCGAACCGTATTTGAGATACCGGCCGTGTTTAAAACCCATGTTTTTGCCACCGGCGAGGATCAATGGGTAGTTGCGGGACAGGTGGAAGGCGCTGGATGCGGATCCGAATAGCAGGACGGTGTTGTCGAGCATGTTACCTGTGCCACCGACTTCTGGGGTCGTCTTTAGCTTGGTAAGGAAGCGTCCGTATTCTTCGCTGAGGAAATTACAATAGGTTCCGAAATTCTTATAACCGTCGGGATTCTTCGTATTGTGACTGAGCTGGTGGGTCAGGTTGAAGCCTACCGCTCTCGCGAGGTAATCACTGACGCCCACACCGTTTTCCCGGCCAAGCTGGTAAGTAACCGTGCGAGTGGAATCCGTTTTAAACGCCAGGTAGATCAGCTCGTACATGGTTTGCAAGTAGGCACGAGGATCTTCCGGAGTGATATCGAGCGTGAGATGATCGACATCCACTTGAGGTAGCGGAATGTCCATCCAGCGTTTGGCTTTTTCGATCTTAAGTTCCGTATCGCGAACGGAGTCCAGATATTGCTGAAGTGTTTCCTGGTCATGCTTGGACAAGCTTCGCTTTAGTGAACGGGCATCTGCGATCAGGTCATCCAATGCGGACTTGCTCA
>CALGUT010000210.1 GCA_937920335.1 uncultured Opitutales bacterium | reverse complement strand
ATTTCTTTTCTGACTGGGCCTCGAATTGGGTGAAGGCAATCGACGTCGATAATACGGGTGATGTGTTGGATTTTGCGAAAGACCTGGATTCACCGGTTTGGATCGAGTCTCATCCAGATGGGAGTCTTTGGGTGCTTAGCCGGGGAACCATCTGGCGGGATGGGAAGAAGTTTAAAGAAAACGCGGGAAATTTAGCTCGGTATCGATACGTAGGCGAAGGCAAGGGGGGGGGGAATCAGGAAGAGCCGCTGCCAGATACGCTGTCAGCTGTTGGTATATTCGCAGAGGTCTCAGATCTTAGGCCGGCGAAAGACGCCCGTTCGTTCACTCTAAATGCCCCTATCTGGCAACCGGGAGTTACACTAGAGAATTGGGTTCTGCTCCCTGGGAAAGGGAAGATAAAATATTCTGAAACCGAGGACTGGATTTTTCCGATGGACACTATTCTAGCCCAACACTATACTGCAATGAATGGATCGGCCCACGAAACGCATGTGTATTGGTCGCGTGGAGACGGAACTTATCGAGCAGCAGCCTACGACTGGAAAAAAGATTCCACAGATGCAGTAATTATCACCCGTGCGAAGGTTGAACTGATTCCTGGAAGTGATATCCTCTGGATTTCACCTGCGCCCGAACGGGTTCTAAATCCGAAAAATGCATTGGTTGGTTTCGTGCCACAATTTAATACCCGTCAGTTGAACGACGGTAAACTGATTGCTTCCTGGAATAAGAAAGGCCTGTTTGAAAAGAAGCTGAACAAGACACAGTTGAAGGCTTTGCCCCAGTTAGTGGGATTGAATAATGAGGCTGCTTCTTTAGATCTACGAGTAAGGTCCTATTTCGACAGTAATTGCGCGGTATGCCATCATCCGGGGGGACCATCACGCGGCAATTTTGATGCTCGCTTTTCTACTCCATTGGAGGAGCAACAAATAGTCTACGGGGTATTGATGGCTGGGGATATGGGGATCCCCAATGCCAAGCTCGTCGTGCCGGGAGATCCGGGTAGCTCGATCCTTTATCAAAGAATGAAAGCGAAGGATGCATTTAAGATGCCTCCCGTAGCGATACATGGTAAAGATTCGCCGGCGATCCCTCTTGTTGAAAAGTGGATCAAGCATTTGGAGGCCAAAAAATGAAGTCAGTTTTTTCGGTGTTTGGGTTGTTCTTGCTAACTTTGGTCGCAGGATGCGTGACCGTTAATACACCGGCGACGGTTTCAATGACGGAAGGAGTGGATGAATCTGCTGGGAATGTGCCCTGCTATATTGTTGATACTCAGAATGCGACCTACTACCTCGAAAAAGAAGGGGGTGGTTTATCGAGCATGCTGGATATCGACGGGGTGGATTGGATCGGTTTTCATCCTGAACCAGGCTCTGCATCTACGGGTGAGTATCGCGGGTTTCCCAATGCGATCCATAAGCAGGACGGTAGTTTCTTTCATGCCCGTAATGCCGGGACCGATGTTTCGACGTCGGAGGTAACCTTGGTGTCGGAGCAACAGGTGCAAATCGTGTTTACCTCCGGTAATGGGAAATGGGTCGGTCGCTGGGACTTCTTCCCTGAAAACTGTGTATTTACCATGGATAGGGTGAGTCCGGGGTACCGTTATTGGATACTCTACGAAGGCGTTCCAGGGAGTACATTCGATAAAACCGACTTCTGGTATTCATCCATTGATTCGAAGAAACGATCGGTCGATGAGAAACAGAACGATGACCTGCCCGGGACTGAGTGGATGGCTTTCGGCGATGCCGATTCGCCAAGGATGATTTACCTTTTGCAGCATAAAGATGATGCGCACCCTGATCGC
>CALGUT010000209.1 GCA_937920335.1 uncultured Opitutales bacterium | reverse complement strand
AGAAGATCTAACGTCCTGGCTTTCATTCATCCTGGAAGAATGGGATAAAAAGCCAGGAATCATGTACCTCCTGTTTAAGCGAGAAAAACCCGATGAGCTCATAGGATCCTTTTCAATCGGCATCGACCATTTCAAGTCAGAGGTTGGCTATCTGGTCGCTCGCCCGTTCTGGGGCCAAGGATACACGACTGAAGTATTGCGCTACTGGGTCGACTGGAGCCTAACCCAACCTAATATTTACAGAATCGGAGCAGTCTGTGATATAGATAATCCTGCTTCTGCGAAGGTAATGCTCAAAGCCGGAATGGAATATGAAGGCATCCTCAAGCGTTGGGGAGTGCATCCAAATATAAGCTACGAGCCCCGCGACGTATATTCATATGCTAAAACTCGATAATTGGCAGCAATTTATGGAATGAGAGATTGCAGGAAGCATTAGAAAGCTGAGACTTCCACCATGGAATTGCTAACCTCTGTTATTTGTGACTCAGCCTCTGACTACAACGGCAAGCTCTGCATCCTCGGAGCCTTCGATACCGTATGGAGTATGAAATTCCCCACGCAACATCCCCACTGCACGCTCGCATTGCGTTTCTTATTCACGGGCACTGATCTCGGTGATCATAAGTTCAAAGTCGTTTTCGTAGATGCTGATGGCAAAGAACTTCTACCTAATGGCCCCTTACAGTTTGGTATTCAAATCGGAAACGTTCCTGATGAACAGTATTTCCTGTCCCGTAATCTCGTCGTCAACATGCAAGGCCTACCATTACCAGCCCCCGGTCAGTTCGCATTTGATATCCGATGCAATGACAAAGTCATTTCAAGAATTCCGCTACAGGCAGTTCAGGGGCACAATCCGCACCAACGAGGAAAGCCCCAACCTCCATCAGCGAACGAAAGTTGATTAGTTTTTTAAACGATTCCCACTTTTCCCGCTATTTGACGCGCGGTTATTGACTTTAAGCCTCTGAATTCACACGTTTCCCCGCTAATGAACTTCACGGCTGCCGGAAATACCCATGTTGGCCTCGTTCGCAAAAAAAAACGAAGATAGCTTTTTTTGTGACAACGAGAGCCAGGTTTTTGCGGTTGCCGACGGTCTTGGAGGCCTCCCGTTTGGTGATCTGGCAAGCAAAGCTGCCATCCAATACCTCGAGCTATGGACTCAAGCTCGCAGAAGCGATAATTGGGAAGGAATTGATTGGCAGCTCTTAATGAAGGAGCTGAATCACCAAGTTATACAAACAGGTCAAATTTCGGCCCATGGCCTGGGAATTGGAACCACCTTTAGCCTGGGAATGATTCGCAATAACAATTTGGAAATCTCGCATATCGGGGACTCACGCATCTACCTGTTCCGCAACGGGAAAATTGAACAACTGACTACTGACCACACCCTGGAGACATTTGCCATAGAGCAACGGCAGTTTCCGAACGACTCGGATATTCCCGCACACTATAAACACACGCTCACTCAATGCCTCGGACAGCGAGAACTGATTAAACCCGAGCACACAGAACACCGTATACTCAGCGGTGACCGAATACTGTTTTGTTCAGATGGAATATCCGGTCCCGTCCCGGAAGAAGAGCTGATCCACACCATGACCGTAAGAGATTCGCCTGAAGCGACTCTCGACCAACTGATTCAAGTAACGCTCGAAAACGGAGCTCCCGACAACGTTACCGCTGTGGTCGTTTTTGCTGAATAATCGGATTGAGCCGCGATTTCCCTTACGCTAGTTTCCCAAAAAATTTGTCATCCACCATGAGCTCAGAACGATTTGCACCTCTCATTCAATCAAATCCTGACAACGAAATGTTCCGTTTTAGCTACGGAGAAGCTTTGTTTGATGAAAATAAGTATCAAGAATGCCTCGAGCATCTGGAACGGTGTATCCAAAAGAAGCCCGACTGGATGATTCCTCATATTTTATTGGGAAAAGCTCATTTGGCTCTTGGCAGGAAAGATGAAGCTATACCCTACTTGAAAAAGGCTCTGGTACTGGCGAAAGAACAACACCACGAGGATCCCGAAACTGAAGTATCCGCCTTGTTGGAAGATCTTCTTTAAACTGCGGGTGTTAGCCCCACAGATTAGCCGGGTAAACATCACGCGCGATCAAATCAAGTAACTGGGCAACCGCATCCACCTTGTCTTGCGGATTCGTTAACCCGAGCCATTTTTCCTTAGATGGCTTCAGTTCGACCGCTGCACCCTGAGTTTGAATCCAGTTGAATACCGCTGTAGGTAGAAAAAACTCCTCTGTCATCGGCTCATGCATGGCTCCAAGAAAACCTTCGAACTGTTCTGCCAAGAACGGCATAAAGTCCGGAGAAAAACCCCAGAGATTTAAAGACACAATCGTATCCATCCTGAGATTACGCTCCGTGCCATCAAAGTGCCCGGTTATACCGTTGGGACCACGAGAAATCAGGGTATGCTCTTCGATGCGGGTCAAAATATTGTCAGTGGATGCTTCGCACACCGCACGGGATACCTGTCCATAATCGGATAACGTTTTATCCAACTCGAATCCGATCAATACACCAGATCGCTTCGGAATTCCCGCTAAACTCTGAGCAAGCAGGCGAAACGACGTTGGCCCGTAGAAATCGTCTGCATTAATCGCCGCAAAAGCACCGTCAATGTGATCAGCCGCCGCCAACAGCGCATGTCCGGTTCCCAGCGGTTTAGTGCGACCTTCGGGAGCCCTATTCAGATTCTGAAAGGCAAACTCCACCGCGACTCGTTTCTCAAAACGTTGAGTAATACGTTCCCGGAATCCCGCTTCCATTTCTTCACGAATAACAATGACCACTTTATCGAAGCCACTACGTACCGCATCATAAACCGAGTAATCAAGAAGCACTTCGTTGGACGGACCCAGTCCTTCCATTTGCTTAACACCACCGTAGCGGCTACCCAACCCGGCTGCGAGAATAACTAATGTAAGATCACTCATAAGATACCCCCCACTTTCTTAACGATAGATTATCAGGTCCAGCCTCAATCTCCATGATCGTCAACGATTATACGGTAGTTACCGATCCGTAATTCAGAATAAACGAAGCTATTCAGCAGGCCTAAATGAGGTGCGCTTAGTCCCGGCATACAACTCAAACTCCAATAGGCGACAATCGATGGGCCCATTGTAAAATTCTATCTTTCGCGTAGTTCGAAGGCCGATACGTTTGCCCATATTCAAATTTCCGGTAAACACATAAGCCCAATACCCAGCGGCACTCTTTTTAAAGAAATCGCCGATAGCACGGTAATGCGTTTCCAACTGCCGATCCTGACCAAGACGTTCTCCGTATTCAGGATTCATTACGACAACGCCAGGGGAGGAAGGAAGCTCCAGGTCCTCAAAATCAGCGACCGAGAAATCGATAACATGCTCAACACCGGCAAGACGCGCATTGTGCCGGGCGGCATCAACCGCCTTTGGATCAATATCAGAAGCCTGAATCAAGAACGGCAGCTCTTTACGCGTGGATTTCGGGATCGAAGCACGAATCTCCTTGTATTTAGCATGATCGAAAGGAAGGAGGTGCATAAAGCCAAAGTTATCCCGTAAAAACCCAGGGGGCCTCCCAAGAGCCATCAATGCGGCTTCAATGGCAATCGTGCCACTTCCGCACATCGGGTTCACAAAATGAGAATCACCATCCCATCGAGTGGCGGAAATGATGGCTGAAGCGAGCGTTTCCCTTACCGGTGCCTTCCACGGATGTACCCGGTAGCCTCGATTGCTTAGCGGTCGGCCCGAGGTATCAAAATACAGAATCACTTTGGATTCGCGCCAATAGAGAAATACGACGGTCTTATTTTGATCTGGCCCCGAATCGGGTCGCACATCAGCAATAGCCCGAATTTGATCCACAATAGCGTCCTTGAGCTTCATACGGGCGAATTGCGTGTTGTCTATCGTCGAGGTGATTACGGAGCTAATGACACATACATAACC
>CALGUT010000208.1 GCA_937920335.1 uncultured Opitutales bacterium | reverse complement strand
CGGGTAGCGGTATGAGTGTTCCATCAAGATCAGTGGCCAGTATTCTAGGTAAAACTTCCCTTTGAGGGTTGAAATAGTTCATGATCCGGCGTCTTATTGGTGACAGAAGGTGGAGAGGCTAGGCGCAAGGCCTTGCGTTACAATAAAATTACTCCTCCGACTACCTATGTCATCCCTTAAAACACTTGAAGAAACTGATCATTTACAACAACAGAGCCCTCTCGTCGTCTTTGGCGAAGTCCTCTTCGATTGTTTCCCCGGAGGTAAACGTATCCTCGGTGGTGCGCCTTTTAATGTAGCCTGGGGCCTAAAGGGTCTGGGCGAGGATCCATTATTTGTAAGCGCAGTCGGAGACGATGAAGATGGGAACTCGATTCGCGCCTGCATGGCGAACTGGGGGATGGAAACTTACGGACTCCAAACCGACGAGACACACCCCACTGGTATCGTTGAAGTGACGATAACCGACGACGAGCCATCCTACGAGATTTGCGAAGAGCGAGCTTGGGACTACGTGCTGGACCCAGGTATTTCGTGCAATGGCATGATCTACCACGGGCTACTCTCCTTAAGGAACGAGATTACTAGAGCGACCTTAAGAGCCATACTCGATCGATCGAACGCAAAACGGTTTTTCGACGTCAATCTGCGCCCACCCTACGACTCCATGGACCTTATTAGTTCGTGGTTGAACGGTGTGAGTTGGCTTAAATTGAACCTCGATGAACTCGAAACATTAGTTGGGAATTCAGTGAGCTTCGAAGACTGTCGTGACTCAGTGAATACGCTTCGCGATCGATACGAAATAGAAAACGTTCTTCTCACCGCTGGGAGTAAAGGCGCCAAAATCATCGGAATCGACGGTGAAGCATCGTTCAGCCCAGCTCCCACTCCGAAACCCTTCGTCGACACGGTCGGAGCCGGGGATTCGTTTGCCGCTTACACCATTCACGGGCTGCAGAAGAAACTTCCCATGGATCAGTTGGTAGCCGAAGCGAGCCAATTCGCCGCTAAAGTATGTGGACTTCAAGGGGCCACCAGTAACGACCCGCATTTTTACCAATAAAACCTATGGCGAAAGACAAAGGAATACATGTCGCACTTATCAGCCTACACGGACTGATAAGAGGCGAAGAACTTGAACTTGGACGAGATGAAGATACTGGCGGACAAACCCGCTACGTGCTGGAACTGGCCCGAGCGCTATCGGAACGGGAAGACATCAGCCGGGTAGACCTCATAACCCGTCAAATAATCGATGACAAGGTCTCAGACGATTACGCAAAGCTGGAAGAACAGGTTTCTGAGAAAGCCTACATACTGCGAATTCCGTTCGGCCCCAAGCGCTACCTCAGCAAAACGAAGCTTTGGCCCTACATGGAAGTCTTCGTCGATCAGTGTCTGAATCATTTTCAAAGGACGCGTACGGTTCCCGACGTTATTCATGGCCACTACGCGGACGCCGGTTATGGAGGCGGGCAACTAGCCAGGTTACTCGGCATTCCATTTATATTTACCGGTCACTCTTTGGGCCGGGTAAAAAAACAGCGACTGGAAGATTCAGGACTCAGCCCAGAAAAAATTGAGACGCGCTATGCGATTTCCGCAAGAATTGAAGCGGAAGAGTTCGCTCTAGAAACCTGCTCGCTCATTTGCACGAGCACTCATCAGGAAGTGAGGGAACAGTACGAGCAATATGAACACTACATCCCGGAGCGAATGGAAGTAATTCCTCCCGGAGTAGATCTTAGCAATTTCAGGCCGCCGGAAGTAGGTGAAGAAGAATCGCAGTTGGCCAAAGACGTAAAGGCCTTCCTCGACGCGCCAGAGAAACCGATGATCGTCGCAATGGCCCGCCCTGACGAGCGCAAGAATCTGGAAATGTTAGTCAGAACTTATGGCGAATCGCCCCAGTTACAGCGAGAAGCGAACCTGGTATTGATAATGGGCAGTCGAGATGATCTTAGGCAAATGCCTCCGGGGCAAAGAGCCGTTTTACTGAACGTCCTCACACTAATCGACGTGTATAACCTCTACGGGAAAGTAGCCTATCCCAAAAAGCACAAGGCGGACGATGTATCCGCCCTTTACCGAGAAATAACCCGCTCAAAAGGAGTGTTCATAAACCCGGCTATGACGGAACCTTTCGGGCTTACACTCCTCGAGGCCGCAGCCAGTGGCGCACCGATCGTCGCGACCAACGACGGAGGACCCAGCGACATTATAGCCAATTGCCAAAACGGCATTCTGGTCGATCCATTCGACTCCAAAGCCATAGAAAAAGCACTCATGCACGCGTTAATCGAACCCGAACAATGGGCTACCTGGTCGAGAGCCGGAATCGAAAACGTTAATAAACATTACTCATGGAAACGGCATGTCCAACGCTACATGCGCGATATCAAAGAGGTCTTAAAAGAAGCAGATGTTCCGCCCCCCATTGCACGGGGTCGCAAAACTCGTCGGCTTCCCCAAATTGATCGGCTGATCATTGCAGACATCGACAACACGCTTACCGGAAACGACGAAGCCATGCAGGAGTTTTTCCAACTGATCAGCGAAGCTGAGGACAACATTGGTTTCGGAATCGCAACCGGCAGAAGCTACGAAGCTGTAATGGAACTGATGGAAGAACATAGTATTCCGAATCCAGAAGTGCTCATCACTTCAGTTGGTAGTAGAATATTCTACGGAAAAAACTACACACTCGATTCTAGCTGGGAGAAGCACATCAACCATCGCTGGGAACCGAATAAAATACACGAAGTGCTCAGCCAGGTGGAAGGCGTCAATCTGCAGGACGAAAAAGACCAAGCAAAATACAAGATCAGCTACCAAGTCGACTTTAAGGTAGCACCGAAGCTTCCGGTGATAAAACGAATGCTACGCGAGAACGGCATCCGGGCGAAGTGTATACTATCGATTGGCATGTTCCTTGATATTATCCCCAGTCGAGCTGGAAGCGGAAACAGCATTCGTCATATGGCTTTCAAATGGGGATTCCCTCTCGAGCACATCTTGGTCGCAGGTGACTCTGGGAACGACGAAGGCATGCTTGCGGGAAATACATTGGGAGTGGTCGTTGGAAATTATAGTAAGGAACTTGAAAAACTTCGTAGGTACCCTCGGGTGTATTTTGCAGGCGCGCACCATGCTGCAGGTATTATTGAAGGAATTAATTACTATAACTTTCTCGATCAAATAACGATTCCCAACGAAAAGTTGCTCGCCGCCGATGCCTGAATTTGATGCCGCCTACGAGGCCACCAGAACCTTAAAACGCATTCGTCCTAAGATCCTCGAACGGATCAAACGGACTCATAAGTCGCTCTACTCAGATTCCCAACTGGAAGAGATGATTGATGCGCGACTTGAGGAACACTGGCCACGCTTATTCGAGTTGCTGTATCAGCTCTATGGGACCCACTACGATTTTTTCTACTACCTTGAACGTATACTCTTAACTGCAATCGACAGTTGGCTAAACCGTCCGGAAGAACTTAGTCAATTGGACGTCCGTAGGGAAAACGATCCTGGTTGGTACCTTTCAGAGCGAATGGTCGGAGGATCACTCTACGTAGACTTGTTCAGTGAAGACCTGAACAAGCTTCGCGACCGAATCCCCTACTTTAAAGATTTAGGACTCACCTATGTGCACCTTATGCCTCTATTCGTTTCGCGTGAAGGAAATAGCGATGGTGGCTACGCGATTAGCGATTACCGGAACGTAGATCCAGAGCTCGGTACTATGGACGACCTGAGCACACTTGCCCAAGAATTCAGGGCCGTGGGAATCTCTCTGGTTCTAGATTTTGTATTTAACCATACTTCCGACGACCACGAGTGGGCCATCAAAGCCCAGGAAGGAGATCGCGAATACATAAACTACTACCACATCTATCCGGACCGGACGATTCCGGAACACTACGAGCGTAACCTCCGCGAAATATTTCCGACCATCCGTCGAGGGAACTTCACTTGGCACGAAGGCATGCAAGGCTGGGTCTGGACGACCTTCAACAGCTTTCAATGGGATCTCAAATATGAAAACCCCGAGGTATTCAGAGCCATGGCAGAGGAGATGCTTTATCTCGCCAATACAGGAGTAGAGATCCTTCGGCTCGATGCCGTAGCCTTTATTTGGAAACGAATCGGCACGAATTGCGAAAACCTTCCGGAGGCACATCTCCTCATTCAAGCATTCAATGCCGTCTGTCGAATCGCAGCGCCAAGCCTGGTCTTTAAATCAGAAGCAATTGTTCACCCTGACGAAGTGGTCCGCTATATCAGTCGTGACGAGTGCCAGATATCCTACAACCCGACACTGATGGCCCTACTCTGGGAAGCGACAGCGACCCGCGAAATCAGACTACTAAAACAATCGATCGGTCATCGTCAGTCACTCCTGCCTGGAACCGCTTGGGTAAACTACCTTAGAGGTCACGATGATATCGGCTGGTCCTTCGATGACTCAGATGCCTGGGCGGTTGGAATCAATCCGGATGACCATCGTCAGTTTCTAAACGACTTTTATACCGGGAATTTCAAAGGTTCTTTCGCTTCGGGTGTACCTTTCCAGCACAATGAAGACACCGGAGATATGCGCGTATCCGGTACCATGGCCTCCCTGGCTGGACTCGAGCGTGCGCTCAAACTTAAAGATAAAACACTTATAGAAATGGCTGTCTGCCGTATTAGGATGCTCTACGGCATACTATGCTCGGTCGGCGGAATTCCACTCATTTTCCTGGGTGAAGAGTGGGGCATATTGAATGATTACTCCTATCTCAAAGACTTGGAAAAGAAGGAAGACAGTCGTTGGGTGCATCGTCCGAAAATGAATTGGAAGCTCTTGCAGGAGACCAAGAAAAAGACGTCGGCCTACGCACGTATCTTCCATAATATCCACGAGCTTTTTTCCATACGCAAGAGACTGGCGGCTCTGACCGGAAGCCAGATGCGAGTACTCGAATCCAACAATCGTCATGTGCTCAGCTACCTCCGCTGGCACGACCAGAATACCCTCGTCGTAATAGCCAATTTCTCAGAGCAAAAACAGTCCATAACCATGCGTCACTTGCGAGCCGAGGGACTCTCGCACTTCCTCAAAGACACGTTATCAGACCGGACCGTTTCGACCCACGAGATCATAACCCTAGGGCCTTACGAGCTACTCTGGCTGGAAGAGGACTGATAGCGCCAACCGTCGCCAACTCCATTCACACACTCACTTCTACGGGCCTGCCATCTTGGTGTCGGGCCGATTCATTCGCAGCCAAGGTTGTGGCCAACGTCTTTAACCCATCTTCGTAAGGGGACAATATACCTGATGAATCACCCGAGGCGACGGCATCAAGAAACGCTTTGTTCTGAACCGAGAAAATGTTTTTATCGCTGAGAATCTTATCCTGGTCCTCCTCACCGGAGTAGACAATTCCTTCAAAACTCCATCCGGTTAAAACAATACGGTGATTGCGGGAAGACAGGCTGAGATTGATTCCACCTCCCGGTGTTTCTGGATGTCCTCCAAGCGGAAAGCATCCCGTCGAAAATGAAGCCAAGGCTCCTGACTTAAACTGACAATTCACCACCATGGCGTCATCCACCGTGAAATCTGGTACCTCTTTCATGAACCCTCGGGTCCGAAAGGCACTCACCGTCTCCACATCACCCATGGTATACCGACATATATCCAATAAATGGGTACACTGCTCAGAAAATTGGCCACCCGATTGATCAAAGGTTCTCCACCAAAGCGGAGGCGGCATCTGAGTGATCCACCGCCCCTGAGCCAGGATGCCTTGATTATCCGACTGCGACAGCAACGCCTTCGCCGTTTGCACGGATTGCCGGTACCGATTCTGGTAGGCGACTGAAACGATCGTCCCCGCTTTTTTGAAGTAACCCTGAATCTGCTGAGCGGTTTCCAATGATTGCGAGATGGGCTTTTCAACAAGAACGCCTTTAACGTACTCCGAGCAGGCACGCTCGAGATCCCCGTGCAAGTGAGGCGGCAAGAGAATGAAGACCGCATCGAGCGATTCCTTCGCAAGCATTGTCAGAGGATCCGTATAAACAGTTGCCTTCCAGGGTTCGGCCAGCTCCTTAGCCCTAGCCTCATTGCGACCCGCAATTGCGACTACTTCAGCCCCACTAATCTCTTTTAAAGCGTTCAAATGAAGCTCTGTGACCCAACCCGTTCCGATAATTCCAATTCTCATAAGCGCCCCCTATGCTTAATTCATGTTTATTACAGGAAAAGGTAATTCTGTATCAATACGCCTTCAGACCAATTTCTCGAGAATCCTTTTGACCCGCAACCTCAAGACGTTCCATCATACAAAGACTCTCACAAAGCTTCGATTCTCTCACAATCTCCTATGCCTTACAAAGCAAACTGGGTCAAAAAAGGTGTGGAGTGGATATTCCACGGTCACGTAACAGGCGAAGAAATACTAACCGCCTGCATGAACATCTATGGAGATAGCCGTTTCGATGGACTCAGCTACAAGATCGTAGACTTTATGGATGTAGAGGGCATTCAGCTTACTGAAGAATCCGTCAAAAAGATTGCTTACTTCGATATGGCGGCGGCGAAAACGAACCCCACTCTCAATGTCGCGATCGTTTCAAACGATGATGTACTCGAGAGCTACAGTGGTCTTTACGCTGCATATATGACCGAGACAACCTGGGACATCCAATTCTTCGTTGATAGAGAAAGCGTTTCAGCGTGGCAGCAAACGATCTCCTAGTCTATTTTCACTCTTTTCCCTGAGTCGAATTACAGCCCCATAATTAAATTCGCTTCACAGACGATCGATTAAAACTTCTAAGCCGGGAGTTGCTCGATCGGAAAAATTGACTTTGGTAGCTTTCTTCGATTAATACGTCAAAGAGTTACTAAGGATTATCTACCCACCCCAAACCCGAACTTCTCATGAGTACTAAAACCACAAGACGAACATTTCTAAAGGCCGCCGCTGTTGCGATTGGTATGCCCACAATCATCCCGGCAAGCGCATTAGGAAAAAATGGCGCCGTCGCACCCAGTAACCGCATCGTGATGGGTGGCATCGGCATCGGGCCACGTGGCCGAAAAGTGTTAGCCTGCTTTCTTCAGCAGAAGGATGTGCAGTTCGTCGCGATCGCCGATGCACAGGAAGAGCGACGAGAGATAGTCAGGCGCCTGGTCAACCGTGAGTATGGCAATGAAGACTGTTACAAAGGCCGCGACATGTTCGAGATCCTAGAGCGCGACGATATTGACGTAGTCCAGATCACGACCGGTGATCGCTGGCACACACTCGGCACGATCCTGGCTTCAAAGGCTGGTAAGGATATCTACTGCGAAAAACCCTGCAGCATGAACATCAAGGAAAGCCAGGAATTAGCTGATGCGGTGAATAAATACGACCGTGTATTCCAGTCAGGCACTCAGCGACGCAACGTTAACAATTTCAAATTTGCAGCGCATCTCGCCCTGAGCGGTAAACTCGGCAACGTCCACACGGTCCACGCCGGCATCCTTGCCCTAAAACCGAACGTTGAATGGCTGCCCGAAGAACCTATGCCCGATCGGGAAATTTGCGATTGGGACCTCTGGCTGGGACCCGCACCTTGGCGTCCTTATAATAAGAAATACGTCCAAGGCCGTTGGCGCGGGCATTACGATTTTCACGGTGGCGCCGGCCTCCCCGAATGGGGTTCGCATACCTTAGACCTCTGCCAATGGGCAGCCAATGCGGACGACACGATGCCGATCGAATATGAATACGAAGGCGATAATATCTACGGTCGCTACGCCAACGGCGTTAAACTGGTCATGCGGCTCTCCGGCTTCAAAGGCGAAGGCAACTGGAATGTGCCTGGGACTTGCCCCGTGCGTTTCGAAGGAGATGAAGGCTGGGTAGAAGTCGGTGATCATGGAAATATCGTGACCAGCTCGGAATCGCTCAAGGAAGGGGCACCCACCGAAGAAATGTTTGGCACAGATCCCATAAAACACGTGCGAGAGTTTCTCGATTGCGTAAAGACCCGTGAAAAACCGGCTTGCAATCAGGACATCACCCGCCGCGGCCACATCGCCTGTCATGCCGCTGCGATCGGTTGGCAACTCGGCGGCAAAAAGGTCGAGTTCGATCCGAAGAAAGAAAGATTTATCAACAATGACAAGGCCAACGAAATGGCCAGTCGGATACGCCGCAAACCCTGGACACCGTCGCTTCGAAAATTACCCGCATAAACCATACAGGCAACCACCAGTGACCTGTCAAAGCAGCTTCGCCGCATTGGCTTTAACGAGCCAAATATGCGCTGAGGCCTGCCGTCTCTGGCTCTGATCGGACGACGGGTTCAAAATAGGCCCCGACTCAAGAGATAAAACTAACTATCCTTCTGCGGTAAAAACGGAAACAATCGCTTAATGGCTTCTGCTGTCAAAGGCGCGCCATACTCACAGCCTTCGAAGGTTTCAGCATGCTCCACCTTATTCCCACGTAACTCTCCGTAGGTGTTCACCAGTAATGCTCGGGCCTCATATCCGACCTCACTGTATTGCAAAACGAATCGCTTGAGCTGCTCCTGCCTTTCGGCCGGGTCCTCAGATATTTCTCCTTCCAACTGCCCAACCCACGGAAGCCACTCATACACCTGCGACTCATGGCAGTGTAACATCTGAGTTTTCTTATAAATGACGGCACCAATATCGACAGCAACATCTGGTTTAAACGGCAAAGGTTTCTGAAAGTCATCTGCGAAATAGGCGATCATCGGGGAAGTGCGTAGCGGCCTCGCCTCAGGACAAATATTCGGTACGCCGACGAGGAACGAACAATCCTGAACCAGTTGCGAGGTGTACCGGTGATCCGGATGATAGTCATTCGGACGGTGCGTAAGGATCAGATCCGGCGCAAACTCCCGAATCAGACGAATAAGCTTATGACGCTCCTCCAAACCAGGGACCAGTTGGCCATCCGGATTGTCCATTACCAAATACTCGATACCCGCAACCGCTCCAGCAGCATTCGCTTCAGCCGTACGTCGTTTCACCAATTCGTCACCCGACATTTTATGGTGCCCGGCTTCCCCATTTGTCACTGAGACAAACCTAACCACACAACCAGCCTGAGCCCAAAGAGCGGCACAACCACCGGCCTTGACGTCACAATCATCAGGATGCGCTCCCAATGCTAAAATACGCGGATTCTTCACTTTCTATTTGGGCCAGTAAGGGGATGGTGTTCGGGCAGTCTCCAAGTAAGACTCAATATGCTGAATTATCTTCGGATATTTCGCAGCGACGTTGTTCTGTTCTTTAGAGTCTTTCGTCACGATGTAGAGTTCGAGTGGTTTGCCCTGCTCCAATCGTAAGGCCTTGAAGTCTCCATAGCGAACCGCTTGCTGAAAACCGCGTTCGAAAAATTCCCAATAGAGGAATTCATGCTCTTTTTGTTTCTGTCCCAGCAATGTAGGAACGACTGAAATTCCATCGATCCCCTCCGGCGTCTTCGCGCCTGCTAACTGAGTAGCGGTGGGAAGAAAGTCCCAGAACGCCCACACGTGATCACTCACCGTGTTGGGTTTAATTTTACCGGGCCAGCGAGCAATCATCGGCACCCGAACGCCCCCGTCGGTCAGGTCGCGTTTCCAACCCCTGAGCGGTCCTGGGCTTTTCAGGATGTGCTCATACTCAGGAATAATATCCTTCTGCCGAAAATAGTAAATCTCTGCCCCATTGTCGCTCGTGAAGAAGACGATGGTATTTTCATCAATCTCGAGTTCCCTCAAGAGTGACATGATACGGCCAACGTCACTATCCATTCGCGTAACCATCGCGGCATAGTTTCTAACATCCTCCGGCCAGTCTTTATCCGAGTACGGTTCGTCGGACTCGATCTCATAACGTCCGTGAGGTATCGTATAGGCCAGGTAAAGAAAAAATGGCTGGTCTTTGTTATCTCGAATAAACTCCAGCGAGAAGTCCGTGAACTGATCGTGAATCCAGTCATTCTGTTGGCCACCCAGATTCCCATCCAAGGACACCATTTCATCGTTGCGCCAGATGTACTCAGGATAAAACCCATGCGCGTGGCGCTGATCGAGAAACCCCAGCCACTCGTCGAAGCCCTGCTTATTTGGTATACCCGTCGTTCCAGGCTGTCCGATTCCCCACTTACCCGTCACGCCCGTTGCGTAACCCGCGTCTTTCAAGAGCTCCGCTACCGTAATATCTTCGTCGCGCAAGGGTACGAGATACCGCTCTCGATCGGGACCACGGAAGCCAGAGTTTCCGCGCACCCGCGAGTGCCCGGTGTGTAATCCGGTCATCAAGACACCTCGCGTCGGCGCGCACACCGTACTCCCCGCATACGCCTGGGTAAATCGCATGCCCTCGAGCGCCAGCTGATCAATGTGAGGCGTTTTCATCTCCGTCTGCCCGTAACAGCCCAGGTCACCGTACCCAAGGTCGTCCGCCATGATGAAAACAATGTTGGGCTTTTCAGCGGCGACTGTAGCCGAATGAATCAAACATGTTCCAAACAGCAGAACCAGGGATATTAGGGGAATGCGCATCTTATAGTAATTGAAACTGTTACTGTGTAATTCGCGGTTCAGCAAGCCAGGTTTTCAACTCAAAGGCAAGCGCAGCCACCATCTCAGGGTGCTCGTCTATGACGCTTTTCAATTCGTTGGGATCCGAATCCATGTCGAACAGTTCGACTGGCACACCGTCTTTAGCCAGCAGCTTCCATGGCCCCCGCCTGACCACTTCGGTCGCAAACGGCTCGGTCTTGGGATAATGACGTTGTAAACTTCGGTAAAGATCCATCTGCCAGAATACCGTGCCTCTCTCTGAGGCCGTCGGCGCAGCTCCACCCTTCATATGGGCCAATAGACTGAGTCCATCTATATCTTTAGTATCCGGTAATTCGATACCTGCAACCTCACAGAATGTCGGGAGCAAATCTGTAGAATGTCCCAAGGCTCTCGAAACCTGTCCGGCCGGAATTGCTGCAGGCCATCTGGCTAGCATCGGCACCTTGATCCCACCATCGTGTAGATCCGTCTTCCCACCTTTCAAACTCCCGATATGGCCTTCCCAAGCAGCACCGTTATCGCTGGTAAACAGGATCAGTGTATTTTCGGCGATACCCAATTCATCGAGCGTATCCAGGATCTGCCCTACCTTGGCATCCATGTGTTGCATCATGGATCGAAAGCGGTGTTGATCATCGGATAGTCCGTCTTTCGCAGTCGCGGACCAATGGGGTTCAGGGGCTGGTTCATAGGGCGTATGAGGAACCAGCCACCAGAGATTGATAAAAAACGGTTTCTCTTCTTTCGCCAATTTCTCGATCATTTCCACCGCATAGTCGCCATTCGCATCAGTGAAATGTTTTGAGTAATAAGGGTCGTCCTCGCTTATTTTATGATCGTCCCGCATAAGAACCGTTCCACCTTTTCGAAACAACGTACGATTGCTTCCCATTTCACCCCGATGAGGTTGTTGCTCAATCTGAGTCTGGTAGAAATCGAACCCATGCTGCCGCGGCCCTGGCTGAGCCGTCAGGCGGGTTCCATTTTCGTCTACATGGAGCCCCCCCAAATGCCACTTCCCTACATGGACAGTCGTGTAACCGGCACCCTTCAATAATTCTGCCGCGGTCACGGACTCGGTTGGCAACCACATATCCACGTCGTTAAAATGCTTGGTAATATTAAACCGAATCGGATACCGACCCGTCATGATAGATGCCCGCGTGGGTGAACACACTCCCGATGCAGAATAGAAGTTTCTAAACGTCACCCCTTCAACCG
>CALGUT010000207.1 GCA_937920335.1 uncultured Opitutales bacterium | reverse complement strand
CCAGGACTTTTATCTGCTGTTCCGGTGTGCTCGCCGAGTTTAGAATGCTTGAACAAACGATAAGAAACAAAGAGGTGAATAATGATTGCGGCCTTTTCATGGAAATACGAGGTAGTTTGGTTCTCCGGCCTTGATAGGTCGTTTTAAGATCTGAAAATTGTAAATGAGTGCTAATTATCTGTTTAAAATTGGTCTCTTTTCTTAGTGTAGTCGAGCTTGTGGTGGTTCCTTGTTGATATTCGAAGCGTTTAAAAATCCTATCTTAACACCCTGTTATGCCTGCTTCAAAGCAACGTTATTACCATACCACTGAACGCGTTTGTACTTCGATCGCTTCTTTCATACTGGTCCTAGGACTGGCAGCTTGCAGCAAAAATGCTGACAAACTGGAGCCACGACCTTTATCAAAGTCTGCGAAAGTATTGGTTAATCCGCCGGCGGAGAGTGCTGATGCAGTTCTGTTGCATACGGTTGATTCCGCTACTGAATTTCCAGCTGCTCTTGAAAGTCTTGATCCAAAGATCGTTGAACCGGAGGTTCGAGTTGTAGAAGATAATCGATCTCTCACCGCTACCGCTGATCCTTCAGTGCCAGCCGTGAATATCGTTACGCCTGTAACTGCATCGGTTCCTTTAAAGGAAGATTGGGGGGGAGTCATATTGGTTCCGGATATGGATCGAATGTCTCGCGGATTTACATCTCGTGTCACACTTACCCGGATTGAGGCGCATCCATTAGTCGATGATCACTTCCGGGTATGGGTTCGAATTCGCAACGATTCTGATAAGGACATTTCAGCGGACGTGGCCTGTAACTTTACTTCTCTGACTGAGGATCCCAAGGAAACCGCGTTCATTCCTGTTCAGATTCCACAGGGGGGCTCTGCGAATGCGTATTTTATATCGCCGATGCCTAATGTAGCCTACTACACCATTTTGGTGCGGTAACTTCTTCGGTCGATGAGTGTAGTGTAAGCCTACGAATATTCGGTTCAGTCTTTGAGCTCTTCGTTGGCTAGGAGGTCGGTGATGTCTTCTTCTCCATTTCGGATTCTCTGATAGATCAACTTCGCTTGGCGCGGAGTATCGGTAATGATATCACGATCCAACTGTTCATAGAATGATATTCCAAATCGCTCCACAGCAGATTCTATGTTAATCAGCATGGCATTTTCGTAGACGTCTTTGCCTGCAAATCCCATGTTTGTTACGTTCCAGATGGATCTAAAATTTGATTTTATTTGCCCGTCCCTGAATACATAAACTTTATCGATGATATCCAGATCATAGGTATAGGCTAGGCTCCTCTTCCCTCGGTCCCAAACGCCTCGAATCCGAAAAAGTAGGAGGACTCCGTTTTCCTTATCAATCGGAATGGACTTTGCCTGAAGCGCGGAATATATTTTACCTTCAAGTGCTGTGGTTGAGAAGTCTCCGCGAAGCTCCTCTGAAACTTCAAGCACGGGCTTTACTCCTTTGATACCCCAGAGAATCTCACTCTGTCGTTTAATCGGGTCTGCTTTAAAGAGACTGTGCCCCAGATACATGGACACCCTTTGATAGGGCGTTAATTCAGAGCCTTCCTCGCCGCCTGTTTTGGAGCTAGCGGTTGTTTGTCTGTCGTTTTGCGCGCTGATGTTGCCGAGAAGCAATAACGACAAAAGTCCGAAGAAGAGTAGGCATTTCATGGGATTCGTTTATATGTGGCGATTTGGAGAGGCAATATCAAAGGTCCGCCGGGGTGGAGTTGTGATACGGTGAATGCAAATTGATCACGAATCGATTAGGTATTTAGTTATGTCGAAGGTAGCTCGTAGCTTTTTACTGGACAGAAACTAACACGTGTTAGATTAATTTTCGCCTTCGATGATTCGCATATTACTTACGACAACTTCTTTTCAAGATACTCACGGCCCTCATCACGACCTGTTAGCTGAATCAGGTTTTGAGATTATTCGTGAAAGGGGGCCGCTTTCTGAAGTTCGTATGTTGGAGTTGGTTGGAGATATTGATGGCATGATCTGTGGTGATGACACCATAACGGCGGCCGTCATCGACAAGGCGCTTCCGCGGCTGAAGGTGATTTCCAAGTATGGAATCGGCCTCGATAAGATTGATGTGCCTTACACGGAGAAAGTCGGAGTACCTCTGACGTTTTGTCCGGGAGTCAATCACACGACTGTGGCAGAACATACGTTTGGTCTAATGCTCGGACTATTCCGCAGTTTGGTTGAAGAAGCTAATTATACACGGAGTGGAGAATGGAAGCGTTTGACGGGACACGAGATCATGGGAAAGACGATTGGTATCGTTGGACTGGGGCGGATTGGTCGGGAAGTTGCCATCCGTGCCAAAGCTTTTGGAATGCCAATTGTTGGTTATGATATCTATTGGCCGACAGAGTTTGCAGAAGCGCATGGTGTAACGCGCCTTGAAAGTATCGGAGAGGTATTTGCTGCGTCTGATATACTGTCGCTTCACACCAACTTGACTCCCGAAACGCATTCGATGGTCAATGCGGATAGTATCTCCAAGATGAGAGAGGGGGTTGTCATCTTGAATTGTGCCCGTGGTGAATTGGTAGATTCAGATGCGATTGCCGAAGCACTCGAGTCTGGTAAAGTGGGGGGCTATGGAACGGATGTCTTGGAGGTAGAACCACCGCCAGCCGATCACGTGTTGTTGTCCGCAAAAAATTGTATCGTCACTCCGCATATCGGATCACGCACTCATGAGTCCGTCCAGCGGCAAGCGGGTATGGCGACCCGGAACCTGCTGAATTACTTCTTAGGTAAACCCGCTGAGGCGCAGGCCAATAAAGCTCCGTGGCCCTCGGCTTAACTTTCATTAATTTCATGTCTCAAGTATGAGTAAAGAAACGTTCTTTGTTGTCCCCGAATCGATTCACAATGAATTGGTGGAAGCGGCTTATCGTCACCGTGGCTTCACCGCTGATGAATCCGCGTCAGCCGCACGGTTTTCGTCTTATGCGTCATGGCATGGCATTCGCACTCACAATGCGATAAAGGCCTTACACCTAGATCATCTGTTTGGGTCCGCAGCGGATGGCTGCGTTCCTGCCGCGGAGATCGAAACGTTGCCATCGCGCTTTGCAGCATCCGAGATTTGGAACGCTAACCGCAAGTTGGGGCAGGCGACTGCTTATGCGGCGCTCGATCGATGTATCGAATTAGCGGATGAATTTGGAATCGGCCAAGTCAGTGTGGACAACGCGTTTCACTACCTGTGGGGCGGTGGTTATGTGATGGAGGCGGCTAAGCGTGGTTATATTGCTTACACGAATTGCACAGCAGCCCTTGCTGAAGTGGTGCCTTTTATGGGAAAGTTTCCCACCTTGGGTACGAATCCTCATAGCTGGGGCTTTCCAACCACCGATGCGATTGGTTATCCGATTGTTATCGATTGGGCGACTTCAGTCGTTGCGATGGGTCGGGTACAGCAGCTCAAGCGAGAAGGCGTGGCATTACCTCCTAATGCTGCCGTCGATAAAGACGGTAATCCGACAACCGATGCGAATGAAGCTACTGCGCTGATTCCTTTTGGTGCGCATAAAGGCTATGGTCTGAGTCTCATTAACGAGTTGGTCGGTGGGTTGATTGGTGGTTCTTTGCCAACCTTGCGCAGTCGACCGCTTCCAGACCCAGAGGAGAAGCGGACACCCTGTTTTTATTTCCAGGTCATTCACCCGGATGCCTTGAGTGGAGGGGCCTTTGCCAAGGGCCGGTCGCAGGCTGAGAACGTGAAAGCCGTAATCGATGACATTCTTGGGCATGGAAATGAAAACTGTCTGTTGCCTGGCCAAATCGAAGCGCGTTCAGCAGCGAAGTCTAAGGAGAACGGCGGACTTCTGTTTAGCGAAGCTGAATTGGATGCCTTTGATGAAATCGCCGAGGAGTGTGGTGCACAAAAATGGGATCGCACTGGTTTCCCACAGGCCCAATAATAATTTAAACACAATTACGTTATGAGTATCGAAATAAAATCTGCCGAATCTTGCAAATATGATATCGTTTCCCTAGGGGAAATAATGCTCCGCTTGGACCCAGGTGAAGGGCGTATCCGAACAGCCCGGAGTTTTCAGGCTTGGGAGGGCGGTGGTGAGTACAACGTCGCTCGTGGTATGCGCAAGTGCTTTGGTCTGCGTGCCGGTGTGGTAACTGCTTTTGCGGACAACGAAGTAGGTCATTTGATCGAAGACTTTATTCTCCAAGGTGGCGTTGATACCTCTTGGATCAAATGGATGCCCTATGATGGGTTGGGACGCACCGTGCGTAATGGCTTAAATTTTACCGAGCGTGGATTTGGTATCCGGGGTGCCGTGGGTGTTCCTGATCGTGGCCTCACTGCAGCGAGTCAGCTGAAGCCAGGTGATATCGATTGGGAAGAGCTATTTGGTAAACAAGGGGTTCGTTGGTTTCACACGGGAGGTATTTATGCCGCGTTGTCAGCCACAACGCCGGATGTTGTGACCGAAGCAGTTAAGGTAGCAAAGAAGTACGGCACGATCGTATCTTATGATTTGAATTATCGCCCTTCACTCTGGAAGAGCATTGGTGGGCATGACAAGGCGCAGAGTGTGAATCGTGAGATTGCCCAGTACGTGGATGTCATGATTGGCAACGAGGAAGATTTTACCGCTTGCTTGGGCTTCGAAGTTGAAGGTGTGGATGAAAATATCTCACACATCGAAATCGACAGTTTCAAGAAGATGATCGAAACAGCGGTATCGGAGTTTCCGAATTTTCAGGCGACCGCTACGACGCTGCGTGCTGTAAAAACGGCTACGGTTAATGACTGGGGGGCTATCTGCTGGCACGATGGAGAGTTTTATGAGTCCAACGCTTATCCCGCTTTGGAGATCATGGACCGCGTAGGTGGGGGAGATAGTTTTGCCTCTGGTTTGATCTATGGCTTTCTGACGACTGGCGATCCTGCGAAGGCAGTAAATTATGGTGCCGCTCACGGTGCGCTTGCGATGACTACTCCCGGGGATACATCCATGGCGACAGTTGCGGAAGTTGAAAAAGTCATGGGTGGCGGTGGCGCACGTGTAGTTAGGTAACCGGTATATATTATGAGTGATTATTTAAATTCTCTTTTTGGGCTCGATGGAAAAGTCGCTGTTGTCATTGGTGGCACCGGTGAGCTGTGTGGTGCGATGGCCGAGGGGCTCGCACAAGCAGGTGCCGAAGTCGTGCTTGTGGGTCGCAGCCAGGAAAAAGCCGATGCGCGTTTGGCTTCGATTTCTGCTAAAGGTGGGAAGGGTTACTTTATTGCAGGTGATCTTTCCTCAAAAGCGGGTATTCAGTCCTTGCTGGATAACGTTTTGAAAAAGTCGGGGCAGGTGGATATCCTGGTGAACGGTGCGGGTGCGAATTCGCCCACGCCATTCCTGGACATTCAAGAAGATGAGTATGATCGAATCTTCGATATCAATATGAAAGCCGTTTTCCTGGCTTGTCAGGTGTTTGGGAAATACCTGGTCCAGCGGGGTGAAGGCGGGAGTATTATAAATGTAGGTTCCATGTCTGGCCTCATTCCGCTATCCCGAGTCTTTACCTATTCGGCAACGAAGGCGGCCGTTCATAATCTCTCCAAGAACCTTGCCCGCGAATGGGCGATTTCGAAGGTGCGAGTGAACACATTGGTTCCTGGGTTTTTCCCAGCAGAACAAAACCGTAAGGTGCTAACTCCAGAACGCGTCAATTCGATTATGGGACATACCCCCATGAACCGTTTCGGAAATTCTGACGAACTGGTTGGTGTCACTCTACTCATGGCTTCTGGCAAAGCGGGTTCATTTATTACCGGCACCGAAATGATCGTCGATGGCGGTTACGCTGCAATGACCATCTAACAGATTTACTATGTCCTTCATACACGACGATTTTTTGCTGAAGAGTGATGCTGCCCGCGCGCTTTATCACGATTATGCCAAGGGTGAACCCATCTGTGATTACCATTGTCATCTTCCTCCACAGGATGTGGCTAACAATCGTCGGTTTAAGAACCTCTTCGAGATCTGGTTGGAAGGTGATCACTACAAGTGGCGCGCCATGCGCAGTAATGGTGTCGCAGAAGCCTACTGCACGGGTGAGGCGGATCCGTATGATAAGTTTCTGGCCTGGTGTAAGACGGTTCCGTATACGCTGAGAAATCCCTTGTATCATTGGAGTCATTTAGAACTGAAACGCTACTTTGATATAGATCTCCTGATCAGCGAAGACACCGCTCGGGAGATTTGGGACGAGGCGAACGAAAAGCTGAAGTCGGATGATTTAAGTGCCCATGGTATCCTGAAGAATTTCAAAGTGAAGGTGATTGGCACCACCGATGATCCGACCGATTCATTGGAACATCACCAAGCGATTCAGGATTCTGGTGTAGAGACCAAGGTGGTCCCTACTTTTAGGCCTGATAAGGCGCTGAATGTGGATCAGCCTGAAGCTTTCAATATCTGGACTGACGCGCTTGCCGTCGTTGCAGGCCAATCGATAGATTCCTTCCAAACGTTTCTGGCAGCTCTGAAATCTCGACATGATTATTTTCATGAAATGGGCGGTCGACTAACCGATCACGGTTTGGAGCGATGTTTTTTTGCGACTACTACCCCTGAACAAGCGACTGCGATATTTGATCAGGCTCGCAGTGGAAAGGCGGCATCTGCTGAAGAGAAAGAACAATTCGCATTTTACGTTATGAGGGAGGTCGGGCGTTGGAATGCTGAGAAAGACTGGACGATGCAGTTTCACATCGGAGCGATGCGCAACAATAACACCCGCATGTTCAATCAGAAGGGACCGGATATCGGGTTTGACTCAACGGGCGACTATTCTCAGGCGCAAACTATGAGCCGGTTTCTGGACAGTCTGGATCAAACGGGGCAGCTTTCGAAAGTCATTATCTATAATCTTAACAATGCCGATAATTACATTATGGCGTCCATGCTTGGGAATTTCCAAGACGGCTCTGTACCAGGGAAAATCCAGCTAGGTTCTGGTTGGTGGCACTTGGACCAGAAAGAGGGGATGATCGACCAAATGAATGCACTATCTGCAATGGGTTTGATAGCTCATTTTGTGGGTATGCTCACAGATTCCCGGTCATTTCTATCGTACCCGAGACACGAATACTTTCGTAGGATTCTCTGCGATATGTTTGGTCAAGATATGGAAACTGGAGAGATTCCCAATGACCTTTCGTTAGTGGGGCCGATGGTTCGGAATATATGCTACGGCAACGCCGAGCGCTTCTTTGGCTTTGATCTTTAGAGAAACGGGCGCTGCTAAAGCGAGGCCAGGATTAGGGCAGCGCCGAGCAAGCAAGATCCGAGTATTCTTAGTATCAATGTCTTCTTACCCTGTTTGCGTTCTTCATTCATGAACCAGTGGCCGATCAGCCATACGAATAGAATACTCCAGAATGCGCGCGAACTGTAGACAATGTTGACCTTGGTTGCCTGCCCGTAGGTTGTGAGGACGAAGGCGAGTATAAATGCATTGATGTTATGGAGGACCCCACCGACTGCTAACCAACCCCAAGTCGACTTTGTTACGAAAGTCAGCGGTGATTTAAACAAGGGAATAAGCATGAGTGACCAAACAAAGGTCATCGAAAAAATGCTGGATACGATTTCGGCATAGCCCAGAGAGGTGCCGTAGCGCTGCATACAGATATCAAACGCCGCGAAACTCAGGGCACTGACCAAGCCCAGGATAATAGATGGCAAAAGGCGTTTCCGCTCAGCTTTGCCCGATCCACGCATTAGAAAAATAGCTGCAGTCGCGAGTATCGTTCCTAGCCAAACGGTTGCAGAGTGTTCGTCGGTGAGCAGAAAAGACCCCAGGATTCCCACAAACACGACCTTGATTCCCATAATCGGCGTCACGACCGATACGTCGCCCTTATAGATGGCCATGCAGTTGAAGACCTGTCCGAGGAAAAATAGAAAACTGATAAATAGGGAAGGGAGGAGTGCTTGGATATTAAACTGGGTGTCAGTTAGAAACCAAAACGGAAGAGAGAATACCGCGAGAATACCGTTCCAAACTACGGTGGTTCGCCAAGGGCCTATACCTGCCTGACTGGATCGCTTTAGGCAGAGCGATGAAAGTGTATAAACGATTGCCGCAATCAGCGGCATCCAGTAATAAGGTTCCATTAAGGGTCGAGAGATTGTCGTACTCTCATCTAAGAGTAAAAGGCTTTCTTGGGATTGATCTCACCAATTGGTTCAAGCCTTAACCAAGTTGAGTAGGCTTACCTCGGGTCGGCAATTAAAACGCAGGTCATGGAGGTTGCCGACTCCGCGGGTTATGTGGATGTGCCGATTTTCCCAGCTTAATATTCCTTCAGGAAAAGTTTTGTCCCTCACGGGAAGAAATGGGCGTAGTCCGAGTATCGGAACCACCAGCTGGCCACCGTGCGTGTGTCCGCAAAGCGTCAGATCCCAATCGAAGGATTGTAGTTCGGTCTTGGAATCGGGATTATGAGATAGGACGACTACGACTTCGTCCGCACTTCTTTGTTTTTCAAGAACTACCCCGGGCATCGCAAGTCCCGACCACAGATCTCCCAGGCCAACTACCTTGATAGTCCTTCCAGCGAGTTGAATGCGTTCTGACTGATTTATGAGTACGTGAATTCCAGCGGACTTGAGCAAAGCTTCGACTTTCGTGCTGTCTTTGTAGCCGTGTGAGCTCCCCGCCCAAAGACCACCATCGTGATTACCGATACACGCAAAGGTCGGTGCTGTTTCACTGAGCTTGCTGAGGATTTTACGGTAGGCCTGCTCGTTTGTGATTCCCCAGGTAATGTAGTCGCCCGTCAAAAAGATCATATCGGGTTTTTGCTCAATCCCAAGATCGATCGCTTTCTCAATAGCTTCCAGACTCATTACGTCGGATGCATGAAAATCAGAGAGATGGAGGGCTTTGATTTTCGTATCGAGCTGGTGAATAGGAATGTCTTTTGTCGTGCACTCGAGCCAGTAAGGTTCGAACCAACGGATATGGCAGGCTCCGATTAGACCGCTAAGTGTGAAACCACCCAGTCCTTGGAGTAGTTTTCGTCGACTGAGTTTCAAATTGTGTGAGGAAGGCTACTTTCTGACGACGGGATTTGTCAGCGTTCCAATCGGCTCGATGGTGATGCTTACCTCGTCGTCGGGGGCTAGCGTAAAGTCGTTTCCAGGTACGATGCCTGTTCCGGTCATCACAAAGGCTCCGTTGGGAAACTCGAGTTCGCGCATCAGAAAACTTCGTAGTTCCTCTGGAGTACGCTTCATATCGCTTAGCTTACACTGTCCGTTAAATGCGATGTCGCCGTCCCGTTTGATCGTAAGAACAATATCCGTGGATGGTTCTAGCGGTTCTTGAGAAACGAGTATGCAGGGACCGAGACCTGCGCACTGTTCGTAGGTCTTGGCTTGTGGAAGGTAGAGTGGGTTATCGCCTTCGATACTCCTCGAGCTCATATCGTTTCCGATGGTGTAGCCCACAATATTTCCGTGAGAGGAGATGACTAACGTCATTTCCGGTTCTGGCACGTCCCAGGTTGAATCCTGTCGAATGCGAACCGGTTGCCCAGGTCCCGATACTCGCGATGCAGTTGCTTTGAAGAAGATCTCGGGCCTATCCGCAGAGTAGACGCGCGCGTAAAAATCACCACCGCCGGCATCTTTGGATTCTTCCATACGAGCGAGTCGACTCGAATGATAGGTAACCCCGCATGCCCACACTTCCTGTCCCACGATAGGGGCAAGGGTGTCGTCTAAACTTGCTTCGGAATCCGTGAGTTCAGCTGTACTCAAGTGGGTGTAGAGATCTTCAATTCTAAAAAGATCATCCCAGTTGGAATTGAGATAGCCGCGTGAATCGGTGCGCTCGAGGTAAGGACCTGCCGGAAGGCGATACAGTTTGTGGGGTTGTGACATACGTTTTTTGGTGAAGTGTTTTCTAAATGGTTAGGCCGGACTGATCCGCGGCATAGGAACGGGCTCCATACCCAGCTCGGCGTCCAACAGTTTTCTCGTGAGCTCCGCTTTTAAAGTGACCGAACCGGGGTCATTCCAAAGGTTGTTGATTTCGCCGGGATCCTCCTTCATATCAAAGAGTTCACCGTAGTCATGTTTCCAGTACACGGTGAGCTTATAGCGGTCGTCGATGTAGGTTTTGACGTGGATGGTATGCGGTTGGTGACGATTTTCAACCAACACGTGATCCCTGGCAGATTCTGTTTCACCCTTCCAGACAGGAAGTTGGTTCGCTCCAGTCATACTGCGGGGAACGTCGAGACCGCAGGCGCTCAAAAATGTCGGTGCGAGGTCTACCAGACTTTGAAGAGAGTCGCTTTCTTTACCCTCCGGAATATTTCCAGGCCAGCTGGCAAGGAAGGGGACTCTGACAACATCTTCGTAGTGAAATGGTCCCTTTGCGTTGAGGCCGTGGTGGCCGTAGAAATGGCCGTGGTCGGAGGTGAATACGATGAGCATATTCTCCGAAAGTCCTAGCTCGTCCAGCTTATCCAGGATTTGTCCGATGTATTTATCCATACAGCTGATCATGCCGTAGTAGATGGCGATATCCTTGGCTAAAGAGTCCCGGTCCTGCAGATGTGAGCAACAGCCATGCATTTCCGAACCGTCCTCTTCTTCCCAATCGGAAAAATCGGGATTCTCTTCCTGGGTTTTTCGAAAGTGCTCGGGGTTCTTGTCGTGTTCTCCGGGAGTTACTTGCGGCACCGTAACCTCTGCCGGATCATACATGGTATCCCAGGGTTCAGGGATCAGGTAGGGTGGATGAGGGTCAAAGAAGCTGGACCAGAGAAAGAACGGCTCATTTTTGGATGCGTACTCTTCGAGCAGTTTGTTAGATCGTTCTGCGATCCAGGTGTTGTAGTGGTACTCTTCGGGAATGCTCCAGGTATGTTGCTGGGCTTTCGTTTTCTCTCCTGGGTCATTGAAATCGAAATGGGGGCAATCAAACTTACCGCCCCATTCGTTTTGGTAGTGTTTTTTCCAATCCTTCAGGCCCTTTTCCTCCATCCAAAGTGCGTAGTGCTGACCCGCGTGACATTCGTCCGCGTGGTTGCGTGCAAGTTCTACGTGGTCAAACCCATAAAAGGGGCCGTTATCTTCCTTCCAGTATTCGAGATCCCGGAGTAGGGGATAAGATTCCTTCGATGGATAATCTTCGGTGCTCACGAGCTGTTGAAAGTGTGCTTTCCCAACTAAAGCGGTCTTGTATCCGTTTTTTGAATAGACTTCACCAATGGTTGTATGGTGCTCCGGGAGTTTGGTTCCGAGTGAGTAAGCTCCGTGTTGACTGGGATACATACCCGTGATCATTGAAGAGCGGGTAGGCGTGCAGGTTGGATTCGGGCAGTAGGCTCGATTAAAAAGGGTTCCCCGCTTGGCGAGTCTATCAAGATTGGGTGTTTTGACCTCAGGATTCTGCAAGCCAATGGTAAACCAATGCTGTTGATCAGATGTAATCCAGAGGACGTTGGGGCGCTTTTCTTCGCTCATAATTCAGGAGCATGAAACGGGGAGCAGGGAGGTCAATTCAGGATCGTTACATTTCATAACATCCCGTTCCACGTTCGTTTGAAAGGAAACTTCATCCTGTTGCGGTAGCATCCAGCTGCGAAGCAGCGATGTTGATACACTCAAAATAATAAATAGACGCCTACAAACCCGCACAGGTAGACAATGGCCCAGAATTTGAAAGACCCGAATAGTCCGACACGTTCCAGAGTTTCTGCCTGTTCCTGCTTTTCATCGGCAGTTTTTTGCATGAATACGAGGTCTTCTGGGTTGGGCGCCGGG
>CALGUT010000206.1 GCA_937920335.1 uncultured Opitutales bacterium | reverse complement strand
GTTCTGATCCGTCAAATACTCATGTCCTGGCATAGAGGTTCCTGCTTGGCCGTATTTGATTATTTGGGCCAGTCTTTGCTTTCGTTGCGCCTCCGTCATCGCTCTCGGGACTAGTCGGTAGGGCCCTTCGACGAGATCGGTGGGCTTTATGTTGAAGTGGGGAGCGGCTGATCCTTCACCCTTGGCATCGTTGCCGTGGCACTGTGCGCAATTCTGTGAGAAAAGACCTTTTCCGGCTACCGCATCGCCGGTTCGGGAGGGTTCTGGTGCCCAATTGTATACGGTGTTCCACCAGCTTTCGATATCTTCGGATACGAGTGAATCCAGGTAGTCGAGAAGCAGTTCTCCATCGGAAGGGTCTTCATCAGCGTCGAACAAGTGTGCGTAAGCAGGCATTCTACTACCCGGTGAAATAGCCTGCGGATTGACTAAGTGCTGCCGGTTCCATTCGCGGGACCTGCGAGCGCCGACATTGGAAAGGTCCGGTCCCTGCCGACGATTTCCTATGAGGATCGCTTGTCCCGAATACTCACTGTATTGGCTGATGGGTCCAGAATGGAATGAATCTGTCGAGTAGGGCCTTGAGTATTGTGAGTGGCAGTTTATACAGCCTTCGGCTATATAAATGTCCATGCCTGGAGGCGTATCTTTTTGACTGGATGACCTGTTGAACGTATCGAATCCCAGGATGCCAATCCCTACAGCGACTATGCTGAAAATGAGTTTCATTCAGTCGTTATAGAGGCAGGCTTACCTGAGCCTTTCCGACTGTAGCTCTGCTTGCGATGAAACTAACGCCAGCAACGATCGCAGCCATCACAAAGAACGCTAATGGTATGCTGTGAAGATCCTTAGCCATGCCAATTCCCATTGCGGATCCGCACCAGCCGGCTACGGCGAATACCCAGGCGGCTCGGGTTTGAATTTTCGGTGTGTGCTCTGTTTCGGGTCTAAGCGCTGCATAGGCTACCAGAGCGGTAGAGTAGAGAGATACTCCTGTGACGTAGGCAAAAACGGGCCATGGGCTTTCGTGGGCGGCAGAATGGCCAATCTGCCAACCTCCGAGCATTAAGATCCCCAGAGCTATCAGCAGTAGGTATTGTAACCAACCGCGATCGAGAAACCATCCCGCTAATAAGGCAGCTGCTAAATGAACGGCTGATAAGTTCCATAGTTGATGATTTACCGACCAGGTTAGCTTCTTAAGAGACTCTGTTTCCTGGATGATGTAAAAAGCGGCTGAGTCCAACCATATCAGTGCAAGGAAACAAACCACAATCGCAGACAGTCCTAGCTTGGTAAACTGGCTGATTGGCGTTTTATAGATGTGGTAATTTTCAGAAGCTGAAGACGAATCGACCGATGGTAGGTAGTTTGCCAGAATGACTCCGACTACACAGGCGGCTCCTCCCATGATACAATGGTCTTGAGGCGTGCTGTTGAAAATTAATGGAATATTACAGGCCGCATAAGCGATTCCCACGCCAAGGGATACCCAGAAACCAATCCTCTCTGGACGTATCGTTCGCGAAATTACAGGAACAATCACAACCGTTAAGATTCCCAGGAAAAGGCCGACGAACAGTGCAGCTAGTACATCTATCCATATATTGGGGATGCCCGCAACGGAGGTTGCTGCAAGTCCGCAGGCTATGAAACCAGACATCAGCCATGACTTAGCATGCCTGTAGGT
>CALGUT010000205.1 GCA_937920335.1 uncultured Opitutales bacterium | reverse complement strand
AATTAACGAATCTCAACTTCCATATTCAGGAGGCCAAAGATCTGCCGGGACAGTATGATCTAATACCCCTTTTCGATTGTCTTCATGACGTGAGGTGACCCTGTGGGTGCATTAAAGACGATCAAGAAGGCGCTCAAGCCTGGTGGCAGTGTGATGATTGTTGAACCGATGGCGGGAGACAGCCTGCTTGATAATCTGAATCCCGTGGGTCGTATGTATTACTCCGCATCCACTATGGTGTGTGTACCTACGTCGCTCGCTCAAGAAACCGGTAGGGCGCTTGGCGCTCAGGCTGGCGAAAAACGATTACGCGAAGTTATTGTGGATGAAGCAGGTTTTAGCTCGGTGCTTCGGGCGACGGAAACGCCGTTCAATCTGATTCTTGAGGCTCGAGCTTAATCGTCTATAGGGCGGATTGCGGTCGTCTACCCTGGTCCTGAGGATTGATGCTGCGCTAGACTCTTGGCTGCGGTTTGAATCGGTGCTCAGCAGATTCAGTGACCCAGCGGTAGCCGATCTTTTTGTAGATGCTATTGGAGGTCGGATTATTGAGATCGGTATAAAGCGCCGTGAATTTCCAACCTTCTTTGAGTAACTTCTGCGTGAGTTGGGCCACGCAAGCGGTCGCGTATCCGTTGCTTCTCTGATGGTCGGGTGTGTATACCATGTTGACTGTGATTCCGTTTTTCATGGGGCGGGCATTGGCCGCAGTTGAAACGGGGTGGCCATCGATCTCGTAGAGGTAATACATGCCGGCTGATATCTCTGTCTCCAGCTTCTCTCGGGTCTCAGAACGCAATGGCTTAGTATTGAGTACGTCGATGTAAAAAGCAATGACCCAATCCGTCAGTAGCTCAAGGTCTCCCAGTGAAGCGAGACGTATGCTACCTGAACCTAACAGAGACTCATCAACTTCGCGGCACTCATACAAGCCTTGCTCCATGGTGAAGAATGTTTCCAGTTTAAACTCGTTGTGGGCCATTCTAGAAAATGTATCAGCAACGTTCTTACGAGCTACCACTCCTGGAACTTCTTTATTTTTTTCCTTCAGGAACTCGACGAAGCATTGGAGTGCAGGTTCATATCCTGTCTCCGGTGCCCAGATTCCGAATGGAAACGGGGGCGTGCGCCAACCGGCTAGGAGGATCTCGCCGGTATCTTCGATACTGAACCAAAAGTGATCGTCTTCCTGCTGCTCCGGATGATGTGTGTATTGGATGAGGAGGCCAAGAAACAAATTGTTCTCTGATTCGTTGGCAAGCAGCAGCGGCTCTATAATGCGAAGAAGATCTTCTGGAGCATCATGCTGTGTGAGCTTCATGGAGGCGACTAGTGCAAAAAACTACGAATGCCAGTGTGAATATGCACCATACCATATTCGTCGGTGGCTTGAATGACGTCGTCCGCACGTAAGCTTCCACCGGTCTCAACGATATACTGAACATTGGTGCGGCTTGCGCGATCAATGTTATCGCGAAAGGGTATAAATGCATCGGATGCCAATGTAATTCCGGCGAAGGTGTTAATCCACTGCGCCTTTTCCTCTTTCGAAATGGGTTCGGGTCGTTCTTTAAAGCCGTTAAGCATCATAGCCTCCTCTCGAGAACTGAGCGAATCCCAGAGCAGGTACTGGTCGATGAGATTGGTCTTAGCGACTTTGGGCATTTTGTCCTGAAACTGGAGTTCGCGTACTTTAGGATGCCGTTGTAGAAACCATTTCTCGGCTTTGTCACAGGCGAGTCGGGTGCAGTGGATACGAGACTGTTGTCCTGCGCCGAGACCTACGATTTGTCCGTCGTAAGCGAGGGCGATAGAATTGGACTGGGTATACTTGAGTGTGATCGCTGCTACCAAAAGCGTCTGGTAGATACTTTCAGGCATGTCGGCATTTCTCGAAACGATATCTGTAAGGTCTGCACGTGTTATGACTTTGCTATTACGTTCCTGAGAGAGCTGGATTCCAAATAGCTCACGGGTCTCGAAAGCGTCTGGGTCGAAGTCGGCATCGATCTCGAAAATGAGGAAGTTTCCTTTCTTCTTTTGCTTCAAGATCTCGAGGGCTTCAGGTTCGTAGCCAGGAGCGATGATAAGATCACAGACTTCTGTTTTTAAGAAATTAGCGAGGCTTACGTCGACGACATCGCTGACGGCTGCGGCGTCACCAAAGGAACACATGCGATCGCCCCCGCGGGCTCTAACGTAAGCACTGGCAAGTGGCGAAAAGTCTGTGGTTTTAAGAAACTGCGATTCCTTGAATGCTTCATCGATCTCTTTGGCAACGGCGGCTCCGGCTGGACTCACGTGCTTGTAAGAAGCTGCGCTAGGTAACCCCGTAGCTTCACGCAATTCCTTGACCAACTGCCACGCGGTCAACGCGTCGAGTAAGTTGATATAAGAAGGAGCCCCATTGAGCAATCGAAGCGGCTCTTTGCCGGAGGCAAAGGTAATGGGTTTCGTTTTTTGGTGGGGGTTCGCGCCGTAGCGGAGTTCTATCATGGGATTAGTAGGGTTGGGCAGGGGTTGTTAAACGAATGGCTTAGCTTCTTGTTCGGTGGGAGTTTGTTACGGTCAATTTATTGCGGCTTTGGATGCAGGTGAACCCAGGTGGCGCCCCAACCGCCGGTTCGATCGTCTGCAAGGTGAAAGGACTCTACAATATCAAGTTTGGGCAAGAGCGCATGAACGGTATTTTTGAGTGTGCCGATGCCCTTGCCATGGACCACGCGGACCTTAAGAATCTCTTTCTCCCGACAGAGTTCAAGGTAGTCTGGCACGAGCGTCTTGATGTCCTGTGGACGAAACTGATGGAGATCCAGTTCGCCATCGATCGGATATTCGACGGGCTCCATAATGCGTTATTCTGAGTGACTAATGACCTTTGGTTAACAGGAGCGTCCGCCTTCGGTTTGCGGCTCGGTACCTAGAGGGACTGGCAGAGGTGGGAGGCTGGGTTCCAGAACACCCTTGGCTTTTGGCCAGGCAATTAGCGCTTCTGTAATCATCCAGATTTCAAGGGCGACGGTCGCCAGGCCAATGAAAACCAAGTGCCATTGTTGGAGGGCGAGCCAGCCATTTGGTTTAAAGA
>CALGUT010000204.1 GCA_937920335.1 uncultured Opitutales bacterium | reverse complement strand
GCTCGATGTGGTTGGACTCATCCCGCAGCGTGTAGCGGAACATCTGTCCGATTCCAGGGAATTTGTTTTGACGGTACAATGATAGCACCATGCCGAACAGACCGTAGAATTGAGTTCCTTCCATGCACTGCCCGAAAACGAAAATATTTTTAGCAAGCAGTTGTTTATTTTCGGTCAAGGTGAGGTCCAGATCCCTACGCAGATTACGGGTCGTCTTGGTGACAAACTCGTTTTTCTTAACGATAGTTGGAATATCCTCGAACATCGCTTCGCATTCGTGAGGGTTGATTCCAAGGGAACTGATCATATACAGCAGTGAATCAGCGTGAATGTTTTCTTCGTGAGCATGGCGCCCTAATACCAGCTTCAACTCGGGTGCCGTAACCCGCTCGCGGATCACATGCAGAATGTTGTCTCCAACAATACCCTCTGCAGCTGAAAAATAACCCATACCCATACGGATGATCCAGCGCTCGCTGTCACTCAGGAAGTCTTGGGATTTCCACTGCTCAATATCTTTGTTCATCGGGATATCTTCCGGTTCCCAGTGATTGGACTTCATATTGCGGTATAAATCATACGCCCACTGATACTTAAGTGGGAGCAGATTGAAGGTCATTGTATCGCGGCCGTTAATGATTTTTTTAGCAGCGTAGGCGGCTTCGGCTTTCGCCTCGTCCAAGATAAAAGTTTTATTTCCAATAGTGAATGATTTTTCCATTAGAGTAAGAAAGAAACAGAGACAGGCTCTGAGTGTGGTTCAGATTAAAGAATTCGTAGAAGCAAGGAATCCCTAAGGAAAAGGGACGGTTGATAGAGACTGATTAGGTGATGGGCTAAGTTAGGACTGACAAATCCGACCATCCCCCATATGTTGTGGGGGAAAGTTATGGGAACCCCTATATCTTGTGTCAATGGATTTTAGTTATTCACATACGCGAAAAGTACCTAAGTCCCTGACTGTAGCCGATTTTAAAATTTCCCCACAAAATACTCACAGGTTCTTCCCAATTTTTACCGCTCATATCAGCCAATTTCATAAGCCTCTTATTTACCAATATGATAGGTGCAGATTTATGTGATTTTCTGTAACTTAAAGAGGAAGAAGGGGATTCATAGAACATGGAATATTGCGCCAGTCCATTATCCTCTTGGCAGCCTCAATCACGCCCCCTAGGCAAGTGGGAGATGTCAGAGCCCATACCCATCCCGATTGATGAAGATATACGCCTCATGTTCGAGGTGGCTGCAGGCGATAAAAACGCTCTTCGTCAGATCATCGATAAGTGGAAGAAGCCGTTAATAAACTTCTTCTATCGATCTCTGGGATCTTACACAGAGTCGGAAGACCTGGCTCAACTCGTTTTTATAAAGCTGTATCGTGCAGCCGAGCGGTACGAAGCTCGTGCAAAGTTTTCGACGTTTCTCTTCCACATCGCCCGGCGTGTATTGCTAAACGAATTTCGCCGTAAGACCCGGAAACCGGTCGAATACATTGACCCACAAGAATTTCACTACGAACAAAGCGAAGACCCGGAGATCAAGAGACGCTTGAAGGAAATTGAAGAACTATTTCAACTCGCTATCAGGAAGCTCCCAGAAAAGCACCGCTCCGCCCTACTCCTTTACAAACAACAACAACTCAGCTATCAGGAAATCGCTGAAATTATGAAAGCAAGCGAGAATGCAGTGAAAACATGGATCCATAGAGCACGAACCCAGCTCAAAACAGAAATGGAGGTACTCCAGTGAAACACAGAAAACGAAGCATTACTGATGAAGAATTAGATGCCCTTTTATCCGGCAAACCCATCACGTCGACTGACACCTTCGTGGAGCGAACGCTTATCAAAGTCTCACCTATTCACGAACAAGAAATCGAACAACTCCTGACCAGTCAGCTAGCTGAGATCAACCCTGATTTCACCGAGAGGACCCTTGCCAGGATCGAGAGCCAACCTGCAATGCGCTTCGGGTTTCCCGCGATGCGATGGCTGATCAAAAGCGGCATGGCCGCTGCGATCTTGTTGATTGGAATTTTTAGCTACACATCGTGGCAGAACCACGGCGCTTCAGTTATAACTACCCAAGTAGCTGAAGCAAACCTTGCAGAAATGGATTTAGAAGAATTACTTTACTTGGAAGAAACACTTAGTTCGGCTAAAGTTCTCATTGAGCTGGAGAAAACCGTTCCTCTATATTACCTTATTGCAGACGCCGATTCATGAACAACCGACACCCATTTTCACATTCACGCGTAGGTAAGCGATTTTTCACGTGGATGCTTATCGCACTCATGGCGACTGCTACCGCACTTTTTGCGGCCGACGAAAAGCCACAGCCCAAACCGAGCAAAGAAGACCTGGCGGATCTGCAGCAACTATTGAAGATGCCTAAGGAAGATCTTGCTCGCGTTCGGTTGACCTTAGAGTCCATCGAGAATATGTCTCCTACGGATCGGAAGAATGCGCTACAGCGGATACAGAATCTGAACAAGATGCCCACGGAGCAACGCAAGGAAACCATCGATCGGTGGAATGAATTGAGTCCGGAAATGAAAAAGACTTATTTCGATTATCTTCGTAAGTTATCCACTTCTGAGCGAAACAAGCTCAAAGCCTTGCCATGGGATAAACAGATTGAGCAGCTCAAGAAGAGTGCAAAGAAGTGACTGACACGTTACACCTTTCCAGGCCGAATTTGGGAGCTCCCTGATTTCGGCCTTTTTCTTTTTTGTGAAAGGTTATAAGGTCCTCTTCACACTTTAACTAATATCCGCTTCATTATGACATTACCTAAAATTGGATTCGTAGGTGTAGGCCGTATGGGCTTCAACATGGCTCAAAGACTACACGATTGTAACTACCCGATAGCCGCCGTTTACGACCTCAACAAAGAGGTCGCTGCCGATCTTGCTGAAAAAACCGGGGCAAAATCCTGCGATAAGCTTCAGGATGTCACCCGCCTTTCCGAGATCATTTTTACCGTCGTAACGGATGATTCCGCGATGAAGCACATCTACCACAATGAAGGAGACAACCTTCTGATCAGTGCCGAGGGCAGGACCTTTATTAACTGTGCAACGTTGAGTCCGTCGGTCCACATTGAATTGGAGGAAGCATGTCACGAAGCCGATGCTCAATCGCTGGAAGCGTGTATGGCCTCTAGTATTCCACAAGCCAGACAAGGTACTCTTTACTTGATGATCGGGGGAAGCCAGGTCGTATTCACCGCTGTAAAAAGTCTTCTGGATAGCCTTAGCCAATCACTCAGCTATGTCGGTCCAGCTGGAACTGCTTCCCAGGTGAAAGCGCTCGTAAACATGGTCATGAATATTAATACTGCCGCCCTCGCTGAAGGACTGGGCCTTGGAGATGCGCTGGGGCTCGATCTGAAGATGTTGTGCGAGGTATTTTCTCAAACAGGTGCCAACTCGCGGGTTCTGGAAACAGACTCAGCAGATATGCTGGACCGCGATCACGATTGCTATTTTTCCGCAGAACACGCTGCAAAAGACTCTGGGATTGCGTTAGCATTGGCGACGGACGCAGGCATCCCACTTCCACTAGCTCAGGCTACTTTCGACCAATACGAGAAATTAAAAGCGCTGGGACTTGGTCAGCTAGACAAATCGGCAGTTGCTGAACTGACCTTCAAAGGCAGAGCAGGCCTACCGGAGAATTGATAAGGGTGCCTTGTTTTACTTTGTAATAAATGGGCATCTACACCCGTCGGATACACTACAGTTTCGATGACATCACCTAGCGCCATGGCTCAGGATTAATTGAATCAGGCATTCATGACAGACCTACTCATAATAATAGTCTATTTCATAGCATCGCTGTTCTTGTTCTCCTACGGAATGAACTGTTATGTCGTGGTCTGGCTATACCTGAGAACGTTCCGAAAGGGCGCCGCGATCAACGCCGCCATTGAGCGTGACCAGAAAGCGATCTGGAATTCCCCTGGAACGCTTCCAAAAGTAACCACCCAAATTCCTCTCTACAATGAACTCAATGTAGCAGAAAGAGTCATGCGCGCAGCCGCAGCGATGGACTACCCACCCGGTATGCATGAAATACAGATCCTAGATGATTCGAATGACGAAACTTCCCAGCATATCGATAAAATCGCTGAACTCCTAAGAGCCGAAGATGCAGATGTTTCGTAATTCGGAGGGACAACCGCATCGGCTACAAAGCTGGAGCTTTGGAGGCAGGGACCCAACAGGCGAAGGGCGATTTACTTGCTGTATTCGACAGCGACTTCGTTCCGCAAAAGGACTTTTTAAAACGGATGATTCCTTTCTTCGTAAACGATCCGGGCGTTGGACTCGTACAAGCTCGGTGGGGTCACATCAATAGGGATCAGTCATTGTTTACACGGACTCAGTCACTGGGAATTGACGGACATTTTATCGTCGAACAAAGCGCACGCGCCTTCTCCGGTTTATATATGAACTTCAACGGAACCGCTGGCATTTGGAGGAAACAAGCGATCGTTGATGCCGGTGGCTGGCAACACGATACATTGACCGAGGACCTGGACTTGTCCTACCGCGCACAGTTGGCGGGCTGGAAAGCGACGTTTGTTCCGGACGTTGTCGTCCCAGCGGAACTACCTGAATCAGTGGCTGCGTTTAAGAGTCAACAATTCCGTTGGGCGAAGGGTTCAATCCAGACAGCCATTAAACTATTCCCCACCCTTATTAAGTCAGATCTCTCCATCTTCCAAAAGGTCCAAGCCTATTTTCATCTGACCCATTATTCGATTCACCCTTTCATGGTGCTATTAGCCATCCTGGGGTTACCAGTAATTCTAGCCGCTGAGTCGAAAATTACGACAGGGTTATTTCTCGGAATTGGTAGTTTGATGAGCCTGGCGACGTTCGCTCCAAGCACACTTTATTGGTTCAGCCAAAAGCAGACAGGGATTCACTGGGCTAAACGCCTCGTTGGAATTCCCATACTAATGTTTACTGGAATAGGTATCGCGATTTCCAATACAAGAGCGGTCATCGAAGCGCTAATTGGCCTCGAAAGTGGATTTATTAGAACCCCAAAAAGTGGCGATAAGGCACTGAAAAACTACACCGTTAAGATGCCCATTTTGCCGATTCTTGAAATTCTTTTAAGCGTCTACTGCTGGTACTCGGTCGCACAATTCTTTCCAAAGAACAAATGGTTTGTCGCACCATTCCTCGTCATATACGCGATCGGGTTCGGCTACATCGGATTATTAGGATTGATTCAAGGAACTACCATCGGTCGTCTAACAGGCAAAATCAAGAAGCCCGAGGCAGCAACTGCTGCTGCTTAATAACCGCCTCTTGTGAACCGATTTTTAAGGCCTGCAGTATTCAGTATTTCCGTTCTCGTTTTCCTAGCCTTCACTTTGGGCGCGGGCCTGACTGACACGCTGGCGGAAGGTGCGGATTCACTCATCTTCTACTATGTGGCCATGGCTTTTAGTGGAGTAGCGGTCTGGGCGTTTTTCCCAACGAACATTAACTTGCGAAAGGCTTCCCTCGTCATACTGGGTATCGCTGTTCTTGCGCGGATCCTGATGGCTGGATTCCCCACAAGCGACGATGTCAACCGATACCTTTGGGAAGGTAAACTTCTACTCGAAGAGGTCAGCCCTTATTCAAGAACGGCTGATGATCCGGCATGGAGCCCCCATAGAGACATTTTTTGGGAGGGGATGAACCACAAGGACAAAAAGACCGCCTACCCCCCACTCGCCTTGGCTCTATTCGCAGGACTCAATCTTATCAGCTACAATCTCTGGCTCTATAAGCTATTCTTCGGGTTCATGGATATCGCTACCCTTGGTATACTGATGAAGTTTCTGGTTTACCGAAATCTTCCGGTCAGGAACAGTATTATCTATGCATTGAGTCCGTTGACCGTCTTAGCATTTAGCGGTGAAGCCCATTTCGATTCTCTCTTCATATTCCTTACGCTTAGTGCTCTCTATTTATACGACAAAAACCGGATCTCCAGTGCGTGGATTCTTCTCGGGTTAAGTATTCAGATCAAATTAATGAGTGTCCTAATAATTCCACTACTCTTCTGGAAATATCGCTCAGCCAAAGCCCTTTGGATTCTTGTTCCCCTAGTGTTGCCCTGTCTGTTCTTCATTAACGACATACCAAACCTGATTAACGGGATCCTACACTTCGGAAGCAGTATGTCGCATAATGGATCGATCAACCACTTGTTTATCGATATTCTCGGAAACAGAGAATCAGCGTCGAAACTGTCGCTGGCGCTGCTCGCAATCACTGTCTTAGTAGTTTCAATTCGAAGTACGGACGCTATTAAAGGCGCATATATTATCTTCGGAGCACTCATCCTTCTCTCTCCTACAGTACACTATTGGTACCTTAGCTGGGT
>CALGUT010000203.1 GCA_937920335.1 uncultured Opitutales bacterium | reverse complement strand
ACACCCTACTATGATCGGTGCTGTTCGATCGTATGAGGAGGTGCAAGGAGAATTGAGTAAAGCAGTTCAGTCTGAAGTAGACAGGGTGTATTCAGATCTTCTTCAGGCCCGTACCCGATTTGAGGAGGCGACTTCATCTGTGGATAATCAAGAGTCCCTGTTGTTGGGGATCGATCGTTTGAGTGTGGATTATGAGACCATACAACGCGAAGCTGAAGTAAACCGTGTAATGTATCAAACACTGGTCGCTCGGATGCGCGAAACGAACATCTCATCCAGCTTGGATAATGCGAATGCGATAGTTTTAGACCGGGCTGGTATGGCGCCTGACCCTTATTGGCCAAACTATTTGTTGTTCTTTGGCGCGGGAATTATTGGCGGAGGTATTTTGGGGATCGGGGTTGCCTTTGTTATCGCGCTCATCGATGACCGTGTGAAAACTGCTTATGATATCGAGTCGATCATAGGCGTTCCGCTTTTGGGGATTATCTCCGAAGTGAAGAACTTACCGGCCGAAGAGAAAGCAAAGATTGTTAATTCTTCTTTGGAGAATCAGGCTTCTGAGGGATTTAGGGCACTTCATTCCAGCCTGAAGTTGAATGCAATTAGTAAGGATGCGCAGTGCTTTCTTGTTACCTCAACGGTACCGGGCGAAGGTAAGTCTTTCATTTCTACGAACTTGGCATTCACTTTTGCGGCCCATGGAGAACGCACCTTACTTGTTGATTGTGATTTGCGGCTTCCCAATATAGCAAAATCTTTAGGCCTAAATAACGAAAAGGGAGTAATAGATTTTTGTTATGAAAAGGCTACTTTCGATGAGGTGATCAAACACGATCCTGCTACAGGGTTGGACATTATTTCGACCGGGGGGAGAGCGAACAACCCATCGCAGATATTAAGTTCCGAGAAGTTCGACGAGTTTCTGAAGATCGCTCGCTCTCGTTATTCAAGAATCATAATAGATACGCCTCCGATTTCAGCGGTTAGCGATTCTCTATTAATTCTTCCACGAGTGGATGGAGTCCTCTATACCATTAAATTTAACGCAGTAAGACGGAAGGCGATCGCGATGAATATGAGAAGATTGATGGATTCTGATGTGCCGGTTTTCGGAAGCGTTCTGAACAGTCTCAAATTGTCCGTGTCTGGCTACTACTATTCTTATCAGTATCATAAATACAAAGACTATCACTACCACCAGACACCTCAGTCATCGGAAGAAAAACAAAAAATTTCTTAACCTCGATTGCTTCCAGGTCTGCGATTGAGTGATACCTATTCCTGGGCAGCTGCCCTAGTTAGACGATCGCAAATGGCGACCCCTATCCCTTCGGTAGGTGGGGTCTCAATGAAGACCCTTTTAAACTGTTTCTGGTCGATCTCTTGAAGTACCTTGTAGAGATTTCTTGCAATCTCTTCGATGAGCCCATTCTCGGAAAAATGGAAAACGGAATCCGATGACCTTCCTCCTTTTTGGAGAAGCACAATCGCTTCTTGCTCCGAGAGCAAAGGAGGCGTCCCGGTGAAAAGTTCAATTCGAGTTTCTGGACTGTAATGCCGTTTTAACAATCCAGGAGCCTCGAGACTCTGATCAGCTTCTTCGACAACGACTTCCTTGGATAGGATCTTGCGACCAAGTATGGATTCCAATGCGTCTATTGGAATACCACCATGTCTGAGGATGGTTGGTTGGGAGGGGTTTTTGTAGGATAGGATAGTCGATTCGATTCCCCCGCTACAAGTGCCGCCTTCCAGGATCCAATTGATCTTATCGCCCATCGTCCGCATAACATGAGTGGACGTGGTGGGGCTTACATAGCCGAATGGATTGGCACTGGGGGCTGCGATCGGAAAATCACACCGTTTCCCTAGTTCTCTAAAAACCGGGTGAGATGGCATCCGAATGGCTACAGAGTCTAATCCAGCTGTGACGGTATCGGGAACGACTTCTGTTTTTGGAAAGATCAGTGTCAGTGGTCCTGGCCAGAAGGCATCAATCAGTTTTTGTGCTGATTGTGGAACCACCGCGTAGGTCTCTAGATCGTCCAAACTATCGATGTGAACGATAAGCGGGTTGGTGGAGGGTCTACCTTTAGCGGCAAACACTTTTGATACCGCCTGTGGATCGAGAGCATTACATGCGAGCCCATAGACTGTCTCGGTCGGAATGGCAGCTATGTTCCCCCATCTGAAGACCTCTGAAAGGAAGTCTAGGTTTTCGGGGGTAGGCTGAAAAATTTGGGCCATTAGTGCGACCCTCTATCGATTAGCGGGGCAACCACCCTACATCATAAGAAGCATATTGCGTGACCGCTTGATAGCTTTCGTTATGTGGCGTTGCTGTCTTGTAGATAGTTTCGTGATCCGGTTTGGAAGAATCTTCCCTGTTTCGGTTACGTAACGTGACAAAATTTCGGCGTCCTTGAAGTCCAGATCCATAGGATTCCATGAGCGCTTGTTTTCTTCTGTGATTTCTTCTGCCATAAGAGGATTGGAGCAAATCTGTTAAAATGGGTGAAGCAAGCTAAAAAACAGGCTTCTGGAACTTTTTTGAAGTGTATTTTTTGCGAGTCATGGTTCTTATTGCTTATAATAAACGCCCTGTTCAGTGAGCTGTAAGAACCTTTGCCAGGGTTTTGTGTGGCCAACATTGCTGCCAATTGCTATTGACGATGATCGGGACCGTTCATTGATTTCAACGTTTGATGTCCCCGTAGTTCAATGGATAGAACCGCGGTTTCCTAAACCGTTAATGTGGGTTCGATTCCCGCCGGGGGCACAATTCTAACCGTCAGGAACCCTTTGTAGATAGTGAGACTAGAGGCTTCTGAAAAAAATCGAATACATGCGTGAATTCGTCATCTGAAATGATTCTGGATGTGCATGTGGGTTTAAAAACGAACGGTTCGAAACGCTTTAAACTTTCCAGTCCTTCAGGTGGACAGGGGATTTTATAACGTTTGTCATCGATATCATTCCATCCAATCATGAGAACTCCGCCTGGCTTGAGGATCTCAAAGCTACCGTTAAATGCTTTGTCTGCTTCAGGTCGATCACAAAGCCCCCAACCATAAACCCCGTTGCATAGTATTAGGTCCAGGGAGTTCGGGTCAAAGTGAGTTTCGATATTGGAAATGGTATCGATGATGTGCTGCCGGCCACCAAAACGTTTTTTGGTTGGATTGTAATCATATGTCCAATAATTCTTACCCTCATACCAAGCATTGTAGTGCTGCGTGTAATATTCACACCCTACGAACAAAATGTTGCGGCAGGAGGGGTCATTAATGAAGTACGGCTGGATGTCTTGTTCGAAGAGTAACCGATCGTGGGAATGCAGGTGATTATCGCTACGATTTGGCGGGTGTATCCGAGATAAGACCTTTGTGACTGCGGTATGAAGGTTATGTGCAAGGGGGTGCATGATTGGTGTTTGAAGGTTAACGGTTATTCGTTCGGAGCCAATTCCAGCTGTTTGTCCTTCAGTTTTTTTGCAATATCTCCAAAGTTGGCTAGGGAAAGTTCAACTTGTTTTAGATGATCTTTTACCGTATCTGGGTCATCCGTAATATTAGCCAAATCGCAATGCCCTCTAATTAAGAAGACCACTTGATTGAGGTCGTGAATGAGCTTTCTAAAAGACTGTGGTGAAGTGGAAGCCATGGGTTTAAACTCCGAGTTTTAAATTTATTAAATTGAGGGTTCGTTGACAATTGAATTATTCGATCCTAGGAAAATTTTGGAGAGTGTAAATCAGGCCCCATCATGAGATACGATTACTTACCTTTACCAATCGAATGATTACTTTCTGGTTTACGACAGTAGATCTGCATTTGCAGACTGGGACCTATCCGGATTGTGGGTTACCGCTCCCAGCACTCTTCGATTGACCAGAATTCGATTCTTAAAGAAATCCTGAAGTTAATCCAATGTCCCCAAGGATCTTGGAAGTTGTTTGCTAGTTCATTAATGACTTCAGCTCGTCTAGGCTCAGGCTGCCGCCGGTGGCTTCACTCTCTTCAAAAAGTCCTTTGAGCAAGTCAGCCTTTTGTCGCTGAAGCTCCAAGACTTTTTCTTCAACACTCCCCGAAATAATGAGTTTAATGCTGGTTACTACTTTCGTTTGGCCTATTCGGTGGGCGCGGTCGGTGGCTTGAGCCTCGACAGCTGGATTCCACCACGGGTCAAAGTGCACGACGGTATCCGCGCCTGTGAGATTGAGTCCGGTGCCCCCTGCTTTGAGAGAAATCAGGAATACCGGTATGCTTTCGTCACCGTTGAAACGGTCTGCTTCACCCAGTCGGTCTTTTGTCGACCCATCGATGTAACAAAACGGGATGTTTTGCTCCGTGAGTTCTTTTTTCAGTAAGGAAAGAACGGATACGAATTGCGAAAAAACTAAAATGCGGTGCCCTCCGTCAGTGGCTTCATCAAGAACTTCCTTGAATGCCAGCCACTTGGCCGAATGATCTGCTTTGAAAGTATCCTTTAATATGCGTGGGTCAGCACAGACCTGACGAAGCCGCAGTAATTGGGTAAAAGCTGCCATTTTGAGACGTCCTTCTTTCGCTCCGGACATCTCTAAATTGAAGATCTCTTCCTCGCTTTTCTTACGAACGGATTCGTAGAACGCCTTTTGCTCGGTCGTCGGATCACAGTAAATGACTTGTTCAATCTTCGCTGGTAGTTCGGGCGCAACTTGGAGCTTTGTGCGACGGAGTATGTAGGGAGCCGCTTGCTGTCGCATCCGCTGATGATACCAGGCCCTTTCGTCGTGGTTGATCCCTTTCGGTGTTTTGGCGAGGTAACCCGGAAGCAGGAAATCGAAGAGAGATTGAAGATCCTGGATTGAGTTTTCGATAGGTGTTCCGGTGAGGAGAAAGCGACCGTTGGATTTGAGCGCCCTGAGTGAGCGAGCGTTTTGGGTCCTGCGGTTTTTGATATGTTGGGCCTCGTCCGCGATAACTGTCAGAAACTCTTCGGGGGCGATCCAGTCAATGTCTCTAGTCAGAGTCGTATAGGAGGTAAATATGATGTCAGCGCCGTGCCACCCTTCAACCGATGTTGTTCTGGAAGGTCCGTGGTGGATGAGAGTCTTCAGTCCAGGTGTAAATCGCAGTGCCTCCCGTTGCCAGTTGGTCAGAAGGCCGGCAGGACAGACGATGAGTACCTGACCTTTGCTTTTTGTTAAAAGTGCCTGAACGAGGCCGAGAGCCTGTAACGTTTTCCCGAGTCCCATCTCGTCAGCTAAGATCCCGGCAAGCTTGTTATCAAAGAGATGGTACATCCATGCTGTGCCGATTTTTTGATAAAGCCGCATGGTCTTGGAAAGATAGTCACCGGCCGGTGCTTCCTTGAGCGCCGATAGGTTATTGAGTGCTTCGCTCCGCTTCTTCCAGGTGTCTGGAGTCTCAAAATTGTGAACGACGTCACCCATGAGCCCTTCGGCATCGGCGAGTTGCCAGGATTTTAGTCGCAGCCTTGATTGGGCGGTGAGCGGACGGAAGGGGTTATTGTCCAGCTTTTGCTGGAGTTCCGTGTAGGCAGTAACGGTTTTTTGAGGGACGATAAATAGTTTGTCGCCCGAGTCCCAGTACATCTTGCCGCGGTTTAGTTCGCTTTGAATCGTTGCGGTATCTTCGGCTGATCCGAGGGAGAGGGATACTTCAAATTCGTCACCCAGCTCTTTGATATCGGTTGTGACTTCTGCGAGCTCCAGATGACGGAATTGTTTTTCAAAATTAGAGGTGAATTTAGCGCGATGTGTTTGTTGGAGGGTTTCGTAATACTCGGCCAGAAAGTTGAGCGTCTTGTGTCGGTCACGAAGCCACCATCGCCGATTCGAAGGTTCCAGTTTGAAACCATGGTCCTTAACAAGATTAAGTATCTGCTCGTAGTCCACCGCGCTACGGGGTGGCAGTTGTATGGCCAGGAAATTGGGAGAACCATCAACGATGGCGGATTGGGGGCCAGAGGACTCCCGGCTCGATTTAGGGCGAGCGGCGACTGCTTTAGAGGGAGTCTTTCTTGTAGGAGGTGAAGGGGGCGTTTCCTCAACTGGGGGTTCTGGCGGATCCAAGTGAAGATGTACGCCGGGTAACATCTCCCCAAGCCATTTTATCGGTTCCTTGGGTTTGTTGATCCAGAATACGGCGGGTTCTGCTTTGAGGGCTTTGAGGAGTTTGGTGAGTTTTGTTCTATCCAACTGCAAGAGGCCAAAGAGTTTCCCGTCGCACCAGGATTCTATGAGTGATGCGACTGTGAGGTAAGGCAAGCTCAGTCGATAGGCCCTGCCGCGGTCTATTTTCTCAGGTGGGTAGGTAGAGCCATCGGCTTCTTCTGCCTCGACTTTAACCATGATGCGATCCTTGGAAGCTGTGAGTTCAAGGTTTGGCGGAAGGAATACCTTAAAGCGCAGGTGGATCCCTTTTTCTTCTGAGAGAACGAGGGATTTCAAAAGCGGTTCTGCTTCGATAGCCTCTTCAATGAGAGGTTCAGGCTCAGCCAGCGGTTCCGGTTTCGGCGCCATTTCCTCAAGGCAGAGCGCGATCGCATGAGCACATACCTGCCCGGTCTGTCCGTTGCGGCAGTTGCATTGATTCTCGGCAAAGATCGTCGATCGGAGATTGAGTCGTGGGAAGAATCCCCTCTCACCCACGCGTACTTCGCCTTGGAGTAGTTTGCCTTCCCATTGTACTTCGCGAACACAACCTGCATACTGCAGATTCCGTGCTTCTTTCAGGATAGACCAACCTCCCAGGTCTACCAATAAATCTTTGGTTAGCTCTACCGGCATAGGCTGGGCAGCCAAGGCAAACCCGGCACCCCGCGCAATACTATTGTGCAGCCGTACACCTCAATTCTCACGCTCGCGTGGATGGGTTGATTCAGATGCTCCACAGGAGGGATTGTTCTGTGCTTCTTCCGACCATTTCACTCTTCAGGATAATGATCTCGTTAGTGACGGAGATGTTCTCTTCCCGGGCAGCCATGACAGAATGCCGCTTCTGGAGGTGCTGTCAGAAGCCCAACGCCTGCATGGTCATTTTCCCAGAAGAAAGGCCGTCGTTGCTGCTCTTTGTTTCCAATTTCGTTCATGCTATCTGCCTCAAAGACGCGACCATTGGCCACCACATACTGAATGAACTCAGAGTGCCGGATATTCTGTCGCGGATCCTTGCCGGGTTCGATTACAATAATGTCTGCCAGTTTCCCGGCTTCAATGGATCCCAGGTCATTGTCCAGTCCGAGATAACGGGCTCCATGCAATGTGCCGCACTCGAGTGCCTCGGACGGAGTCATACCGCCCTGAACGAGGCTCCAGACTTCCCAATGCGTATCGATCCCATTGAGCTGCCCGTGGCCTCCTGCCTGAACCATGCCTCCCTGGTCGTAGGTTTGTTTAGCAATTTGGGCGACGATCTTGTGGTTAAAGTCTTCCTCGGGTGCCATTAGTCGACGTCGGGCGCTTGGCTCCAGACGTTGTGGGGGTATGTAAGATTTAAGCCGTTCGTGTTTCCAGAGCTCGTCCACCTGGTACCAGTAGTTTTCCCCGGTTAGGCCACCATAGGCCACCGAAAGGGTGGGGGTGTAGCCTACGCCAGTGTCCCGCCAGAGATCCAGGACATCGTCGTAAATAGATTGCACAGAAAGGGTGTGTTCGATTCCAGTATGTCCATCGACGATCATATTCATATTGTCCATGAATGTTGCTCCGCCTTCAGGAACGACCATCATATCGATTTCTCGGGCAGCCGCCAGAATCTGCTGACGTTGATCTCTTCTTGGCTGGTTATAGCTCTTAACTGAAAAAGCCCCCACGGCTTTCATCCGTTTGAGGTGAAACTGTGCGTCTTCCAAACTGTTGACCTCGGCCTTAAACGCTCCTGTCGCTCCGTAGAGAATTGTACCTGTGGAGAAAATACGTGGAGCTGTAATAATTCCCGCTTTACTCATTTCGCTGGCTGCGAAAATGCTCAATGTGTCATTGGAAGGATCGTGAATGGTCGTTACGCCAAATGCCAGGCGTGCGTAGTCTACCCAATTCTGTTGTGGGTTGATTTGTTGCGTGGCCATCGCTCCGTGCGCGTGCGTGTCGACCAGTCCGGGAAGCACGACTTGACCTGATATGTCGATGATTTGTGTGCCTTCTGGGATACTTATGTTGTTTTCTGTGCCCACAGACAGGATACGATTTTTTTCAATGAGAATGACTCCATTCTCAATGGTCCCCGCATCGCTCATCGATACGATAGTTCCTCCGACCAAGGCTACTCGGCCTTCAGGTTTTGTGTAGTTTGATTTAAACCCGATAATCTGTTCATTGACGGGCTTCTCTGAAGCCTCCTCCGAAGCACCATCAAGAAACGTGAAGGTGTCTTTGAGGCTTCTTGAGTATAAGGTGGGTCCGAGTGACCAGTGTAGGGATTGTGAATCCCCTGAAAAGTGAACGTTGATGCCCGCTTCTTCGCTAACCCTCGCGACGGGAATGGCTTTTACCTTTGGGCCTACCATGATCGGGTTGCTCGATTTTATAAATGGAGCCAGGTAAACATTGAATCTCTCTATAAAAGCGACCCAATTGCCGTCCGAAGAAAGTTGGTAGTCTGTCGCCCATGAGCTCGTGTAGTGTTGTTGTTCGTCTTTCCCGTCGAGACCGATGGAGAACAATCCCAGGTTGTCCGCATCCTTTTCTCGTTTTCCGCGAATGAAGTAGAGGCGGTCATTTTCGTTGGAGAATTGGGGGTTCGCTCCGTTTTTGACAATGCGTCTGGCTTCGCCTGCGTGCACGGGAATCTGGTAAATACCGGTGTCTCTGGACCACAAGCCGGAGCGCAAGAAGCCTCCTCCGGTTTTTATGTAGACAACGCTCTTCCCATTGGGTGAGAAGATGGGTTGTGTAAAGTGACCGGGTTGCTTTGTAAGCTTTCGCGTATTTGCCTGGCCTGGTTCAGTTGACGCCACTCGTATGGAGCCGAGCTT
>CALGUT010000202.1 GCA_937920335.1 uncultured Opitutales bacterium | reverse complement strand
AAGAAATTGATGTGATCATGGCTGGAATGGAGAACCGTGAGTCTCTTGGGTTATATCCATTGGCTCAGGAGGATAACCGATTAGGTGTTCGGGGGAATAAGGCTACGGATGCGGATTTGCAGGCCTTACTACCTCTTAAATCGAATATCGTAGAACTGAATCTGAGCCGGTCGGAGGTCACTGATACTGGGTTGGTCTTTGTCGGCGAGATGACAAATCTGACTCATTTGCACTTGAATAATACGGGAATTACAGATGCGGGAATTAGCCACCTAAAAAATCTTTATCAGCTTGAATATATTAATCTCTATGGAACCGCTGTTACAGATGAATCTGTGGATGTGCTCAAGCGATTGAAGCGGTTGCGAAAGGTCTTCTTATGGGAAACAGGAGTTTCGAAAGAGGCTATTACATCGCTCCATAAGTCCGTGTTTCCGGCGGTTGAGTCTGAAAAACTGAGGTTGCAAATTCAAGAGCTCAACAAGCAGCGGGACAGTCTGGAAGTTGAGATCGTTTCAGCTTTCGATTTTGAAGAGGAGGTACAGGTGCAGGCGAGTGAGGAACGAGACAATGAATTTTCGATTTCGGATATCATGGTCAATTTTCACAAAGGAGATACTTCTATTGCCGCTCAGGCGCGGGAAGGGACTGCTGACAAAGATGATCTTCGCGTAATGCTCGAATCCTACCAGCTGATGCTGAACCTGGAACCGCCAAAGGGAACGCTCGAAAATTGGAAGTTGAAAACAGAGGCACTGATACAAGCGACCGAATCATTGATCGAAGATGGCCCGGGGGCTATTGCAGCTTATAAAACGGCTGTTAACTGTAAGGCTTGTCATACGGATCACAGGACCGATTAGGAGAATACCTGCTTTTGTAAAATTTTTGGTATTGATATTTCAATGACCCTGTATCGTCATATTAGGTTTGAGGCCTGATCGAAAATAATCTTTGGGTAGGGGTTATGTCAGGCGACCTTTCAAAGCGAATTGAGCGACCGAATTCTCGGTTTCTGGTCTTTACATCAGCGGGTCGCCACGCGAACTGTCGGGCGTGGTTAAAGGGTAAGAGGAACTTTGATATCTGGATTACCAACTACTCAGAGGATGAGCATGGATTGGGCGGGCTCGCCGATTACTACGTTAAACGTGAAGGGGGTAAATTTCCGAATCTCTATGATGCCTATCAGCGGTGGCCTGAAATCTTTAAAGCGTATGAAGCGATTTTCGTTCTGGATGATGACTTGGAAATCTCCGCCAGCCAAATATCCTATCTGTTTGACACACTATTCGAATATGATCTCGACGTTCTTCAACCTGCGTTCAGCCAATTGGGAAAATGGAGTCACAAAATAACTCGTGCTCAACTGTTTTCTTACCTGAGGTATGTGAATTTCGTGGAGGTAACCTGTCCGCTTTTCAGGACTGATCGATTAGTTGAGTTTCTTGCTATTTATGACCCCGTTCTTGTAGGTTGGGGAACCGATCATTGGTTCATGCAAACATTGGTAAGTGATCGCAAAAGGAAAGCTGCGATTGTGGATGCGGTTGTAGTTACGAATCCTTTTGATGAAGTTAAGGGCGGGAGGGAGATTCACACCTTACAAGTAGATCGAATTAGGCATGCTGCCTGGAAAAAGATTCAACGTACGAGAGATGTTTGTGAAGTGAACCCTTTGGAAGAGTGGAGCAGGGTTAGACGATGGACGCGTATCCGCTTCTATTCAAGTACGTTAGTTACAGTGTTTACAAAACTGTGGGTAAGACTCCGGGTTATGTTTGGCACGGATCCGTCTCAAAGGGTTCGGCGAGACGACGCGGACTATTCGTAGCCAGGCTGTGTTTGTGACGGTTCTGCTGGTTTAATACTCTTCGATGTCGTCGTGACGTTTTGCTGGATCTACTATCAATGTACTTAGAAAAGCTATGAGATCCCGCATATCGGTTCGAGAGAGGCTGGCAGCATATATCTCAGGCATAGTTGAAGGTGCTGACTGCCGAGTCGCGATGTCGGATTTTGCATGGGCGTTCACCGATCCATCTGGAAGTTTGAGGCTAAGTGTACTGTCCGTTTCCTCCGCGACAAAGCCTGCCAGTATCTCGCCCTGTTTCGTAGTAACGACTGCCATCTCGAATCCGTCCGCCATCTGATTGCTTGGCTTTACGATCGATTCCAGGAGGTAACGTTTATCGACTCTGGATGCGATTCCGTAAAGAGAGGGGCCAGGCTCTCCCGTATAGGCGCCATCTGAAACGTGACAGCGAATACAGGGCATAATTCCGTTTTTCTCGAACACCGCTCTGCCGAGACTAAAGTCTCCGCCGTCTAAGGTATATTCGTAGGCAGCGATTGGATCACCGCTATTTGTGATGCCTTGGTTGTAAGCTTTCAAGGCGGTGTTTACGTTTGGATCGTTCACTGCCTCAGCGGCTTCCAGTAGTTCCAGTTGTGCCGATATAGGTATACCTCCGGTCGACAGCTTATTGACGCTAGCAACGAGTGTCTTATTGGCAATAGGGTGGCTCATCGTGCCCAATGCTTTGAAGGCGGCTTGCAGTTCCTGGGCATTTCCCGTTTCGACGAGATGCTTCAACATTGCAGCCGATTTATCGGGGGAGAGCTTCGCCAGCACTGGGAGTGTAGCGAGTCGAAGTTCCGTGTCATTTGATCGGCTTGCGATTTTGGCCGCTTCTTCAATTCGGCTGTCTTCCATTTTCAGAAGTGTATTGAGAATCGCGATACGGATGGGGGTGGGTGTAGAATCGTTCTCGAATTTACCAAAGAGGTCTTTTGTAAGTGATCGAAGGTTTAATTCAGTTGCTGTTTTTATGGCTTCGGTTTGAACGAGTTCCGGACCAGAAAGTAGTTCTGTGAATATGTTCTTCAGAGAATTCATGGCGGGTTGTGCCTCTCTGTTTGGAAGTGGACGGTATAAGCCGATAACTCGGTCTCTAGCGGGTGGGTGGCTCCAGACTGCCAGATGCTGCAGTGCTTCAGCTCTGAGTTCAGCAGTTGCGTTTTCGTTGGCGGCGAAATCGGCAAGCGCTTTGGCGTTTGCCGAGGTGCCTTGACGGAAGTGCGCATTCAATACCCGTAGGCCTAGCATGTGGTCGAGTGGCTGTGCCTGTTCGCTGAGTGCTGCGAGGGCCGGAAACGCTTTTGAGATATTGGCTCCGATGATGGCGCGCGCGGCTTCCTGGATAAGGGTTACATCCTTGTCGTTTAGGAAATTTGCCACCGCTGGATCTTCCATTCTACGATAGGCGAGAAGGGCTCCTAGACGGACCGACCGAAAAGGGCTTTTGGTCGCTTTTGCTAACACACTTTTGTTACCAGATCCGACGAGGCCCATGATAGCTGCATGGCGAATGTATACATCGCGATCGTTGTTGATCAGGAGTAAGTCTACCAAAGCGTCCGCTGAAGAGGATTTACCGAGTTTTCCCAGGCTTTGTGCAGCAAAGTATTTTACGCGATCCGCTTCGTCGTCGAGACCGGCTATTAACAAGTCGTAGCCGTCAGTTAGTTGGTGATCGCCGATGAGTTTGATCGCTTGAGCCCGGACTTCGGGAGAGTCGATTGATGCCAAGCGCAAGATGAAAGAGGCTGCTTTGTCGTTCTTGGATGAGAGTTGTCCGAGTGCCCAAGTCGCATGCAGGCGATCGTAGCTGTCTGGGCTTCCTTGTTTGGCGGCATTGTAAAGCGTAGACGGATCAACCTTCTTTCGCACCAGTTCGAACTGAGCTTCAAGTCGAACACGCCAGTCAGCGTGAGCCAATAGCTTGATCAATTCTTCAGTGCCTCTCTGGCCCATGCCTTTCCCAATAAGTTGCTCGGTGGATTTTACCAACTCAGATGCCAAGGTTTCTTCGTGGCCGACGGTGTAGATACGACCCTTCGCTGATTTGGGCCATCCGGGTGTCCAGTCTGATACATAGAGCTTTCCGTCAGGGGCAAACACCACGTCGGTCGGGAGCACTCCCTTTAAGAATAGCTCCTTTTGGTCGAGCTCGAAACTCGCACCGCTTGGCTTGACGGTGTAGGTGTAGATCCCGCTGCTGGCAATGCTTCCTCGGAATTGGCAGACGAAGAAGTGTTCTTTGAAGCGGGAGTGTAATCCGGTCCCGGGGTAGTAGGCGACACCGGATGGTCCGTCTTCTATGTTCGCAAGTGGTGGGATGATATACTCGGGCTGACCTTCGTGGCGTGGTGTCCACATGCTTTCAGACATCCACGGACCTGCGTTCCCTAGGTGAGAATACTGATAGCCGATGCGCCACCCATTGTCGCTGCCTTCTGCGATATAAACGAGGCGCTCACTGTCACCATTGTCGCAGTCGTTATCAAATGTCCAAAGGTTCCCATGTTCATCAAAAGCCAGCTCCTGGGGATTGCGTAGTCCCCGCGCGAATACTTCCAGGTTGGCTCCGTCTGGATCGCAGCGCAATACGGCGCCTTCGTCAGGAAGGTCAATCACGTTACCCTCTTGTGTTGTTAGGTGGGTTCCGCGGTCACCAATCGAAAAGTAGATTTTACCGTCGGGTCCGAATGCTAAGCCGTGCGAGTCGTGACCGGTGTATCCGAAGTGGACACCGAATCCACGAGCGATTTCCGTGCGTTTGGCTGCTTTACCGGGAGTGTCCCCTTCTTCCAAAAGCCAGAGGCTAGGTATATTTGTAAACCAGACTTTGCCGTTTCTCGCCAAGACGCCTGAAGCAATGCCGTCGAGAGCCGAATCAAACTGGTCGGCAAATACGCCTGAAGAATCAGCTACGCCGTCGCCGTTAGTATCTTCGACTATGCGAATGATCTCTGACTCAAGTTCGAACAGAGGAGCCTCTTCTTCAAATACCGAATGAATCAATGCTTGTCGGTCCTCGATCGTCCGGCTTGCTAAGTCTAACTCGAGCATGGGCATGTAGTGTCGGATATCCAAGACACTAGAACGGTAACGGTGAGTCTCGGATACAAACACCCGTCCTTTTTCATCGACGTCAATTGCCACCGGATTCGCCAGCATGGGCTCTGCGGCCCAGAGTTTAACGTCGAGATCCTTGGGGACCTCGATAATCTGCAGCGCGAGTTCTGCTTCGTTACTCGCTGCTGCAATTGTCGGTTCCTGTGACCGGTCTTCTTGGACGAGATCCAATTGTTGTGCGGATAATGAACCCGAGATCAGTAGCGCGGTAGCGAAGAAGTAGTTTAGTGTACGCATCGAAAAATAATGAACGGAAAAGGTCTTTATGAGCATCTGGTTTTGCAAGCTTCAAACCGGAGACTTGAAAGGTGTCGCTTGGTTTGTGACGGGTTCTCTTTTGAATCAATTCTGACAGCGTTTTGACCAAGAAATAATAAGCCCTTCTCCAGAGAGAAGGGCTTCGAAAAGTGTTTGCTCCTAGAGTTTAGACGTCGCAGATCTCAACGCCTTGTTTTAAAGAAGTGAGAGGGTCGGGTCCGGCTGGGATGAACTCCTGCGCGACATAGCCTTTAAATCCCGTTTCTACGATGGCTTCCATAATGGCCGGATAGTAGAGCTCTTGAGTCTTGTCGATTTCGTGACGACCGGGGACACCACCGGTGTGATAATGAGCAAAGTAAGGATGGTATTTCTTAATGGTCGCAATGACATCTCCCTCCATGATCTGCATGTGATAAATATCGTAGAGGAGTTTAAACTCCTCGGCTCCGGTTGCTTCGCAGAGATCGACACCCCACTTGCTGAGATCGCACATATAGTCGGCGTGATTCACTTTGGAATTTAGAAGTTCCATAACGATTGTGACGCCGTGTTTCTTCGCGATCGGAACGATTTGTTTAATTCCTTTGGCACAATTGATGAGGCCTTCGCGGTCGCTCATGCCGTCACGATTGCCGGAGAAGCAGATGATGTTTTTGTAGCCAGCAGCAGCTACCTTTGGGCTTACGGTTTCGAAAAATTCGATGATGGCATCGTGATTCTCCAAGCGGTTGAGGCCATTTTTGATGCCACCGGGAACACCCGATACCATGGCGCAATCCAGACCATATTTTTGGAGGGTGCCGAAGTCGTTTACATTTATCAAATCGATACCCTTGATGCCCATGTCTTTGGAGGCCTTACAGAATGGGTCGAGTTCGATTCCCTTGTAGCACCATTTGCATACCGAGTGGTTGATATTGCCTTTGAGGCCGCTCTTATGATGCGCCGCTGAGGCGGTGTTAGAAATAGCATTGGTGGCAGCGAGTGCGGCTGCACCGGTTGCAATGGATTTCAGTGCTGTTCTGCGAGGTATGGATTCGTTCATGATGTGGGTGTGAGCAGTAATTAAAAAGTAGGGTTTATTTTAGTAGGGTCTTCAATTTTGTAAACGGTTCATTGAGGCTTTTGATCGCGTGCGTCCAAAATGCTGGATCTTGGATATCTTCACCCAAGGTTTCTCTGACGACTTGTTCACAGGACATGGACCCTGATTTTCGGAGGAAGGTTTCGTATTCAGGCAGGAACGCAGCTCCTTCTGCCTTAAAACGAGCAAACAACGACACACTCAGTAAATAGCCGAAGGTGTAGGGAAAATTGTAGAACCGTATCTCGTCGATGTAGAAATGTAGTTTCGAGCACCAGAAATAGGGATCGAGACCGTCCTCTGCCAGACTATCGCCGAATTGTCTGCGTTGCTCCTCTTCCATGAGCTGTTTCATTCGGTTGACCGAGACTATGCCGTTCTTCCGCTCTTCGTAAAATCGCTTCTCCCACCGGTAGCGGACTGGAATATCCAGAAGGAATGCTATGACCCGGCCAGCGTCGGAATCGAGTAGGGTGAGTTTCTGGGCGTCCGAGAAATCTGGACTTGAGAGGATTCCATCTGAGAGGAGCAGTTCGGCGAAGGTAGAGGCGGACTCAGCCAAGGTCATCGGGTATTCAGAGGCGAAGGGTCGCTGGTCTTTCATTACGCAGGCATGCCAAGCGTGCCCGACTTCGTGGGCGTACGTCGTTACATCATTCATGGTGTCCTTGAACGTCATATAGATGCGCGATTCGTGATTGTGGTGGCTGCCAGTGCAGAATCCTCCCGGGCGCTTCCCTTTGCGTGGCCGAAAGTCCACCCACCGTTTTTCTAGAATTTCTCGATTGAAGTCTCCCAAGGCTGGATAGGCCTGGTCGAATGACTCTTGGGTGAGTGCGGTACCTGATTCCCATGAGATGGCTTCCTGGTCGGGGAGGTCTAGAGGCGCATAGATGTCATAATAGGCGGCTTTGCTGATTCCCATTTGTTCGGAGCGAAATCTTAAAATGTCCCGTGGTAGTTCAATGGTGTCATCGATCGCTTGAAACAAAGCGTCCAGGGTGGGGCGTTCAACGCGGGCTTGAAAACAGGCCTCGTTGAGAAAGTGGTCAGAACCCCGTCGGCGGTCCAGGGTATGCCGGGTCCCCGCGAGTGCATTTAAGGCACCATTACAGGCAGCTTCGTGATGCGACCAAGCCTCGTTTGCTCCGCGAAAGGCGGAAAGCCTTACCGCGCGGTTCGTGCCAGATATCAACCCGTTTCGCTGGGCCATCGGAACTGTTTGAGTAGTTCCAGCGGCATCCACATACTTAAAAGTCAGTTGACCAGATAACGTATCGTATAGGCGACCCCAGGCATTGATGCCATTGATATTCATTTCTGTGGCCAAAGCTTCTGACTGGTCGTCCATTTGGAATTGAGCCCGCTTTCGCCGTTCGCGAAGGAAGAATACTGCGTCTTTCATTGATGGAAGATTCGCTAATTTCTCGAAGGTGTCGTCCTCCGTCTTTTCGAGAATCCGATTCAATTTCGCGTAGAGCGCCTTCAATCCGGCGATTGCCTCCTGTTTCCAAGCGGCCTCTTTTTCATACGCTTCTTCTTCTGAATTGGCTGCATTCAGGCATTCGAGGTAGCTTCCCAGGTGGCCGAATCGAGCGTCGAGCTCTTCGAGTTGGCCCATCCAGTCAGCCCATTTCTCGAGAGTTTCGTTGGATACCCGCTTCAGTGTCTCAAAGGTGTCAGTAAGGTCTTTTAGGTCCTCGGTTAATCTGTCCTTAAAGCTACGATAGCTATTGCCGTCGAATTCATCGAAGTAAGTTGTTAAATCCCAGTCCATGATGTCGAAGCTAGGTAAGAGCAGATGACTAGCAAGCCTGCTTGCAAGAGGATTCGGGCTGATTTTCCGCTCGTGACTTGGAGGGGCAGTTTGTCCGTGCGGCTATTATTATGTATTCTGGTATTGCCAAAAGGAATTTAACTCTTAGCCCTTTCTCCTTTTCCTGAGTTGGCCAACCAGAAAGGACCGAATTATGGCAGATCTATCTAAATATAGGAACATCGGCATTTTTGCTCACGTAGATGCGGGCAAGACGACAACGACCGAGCGCATTTTAAAGCTTACCGGCAAGATTCACAAAATGGGTGAAGTGCATGACGGTGCAGCGACCACTGACTTTATGGACCAAGAGCAGGAGCGGGGCATTACGATCCAGTCGGCCGCGACCACCTGCTATTGGAAAGACCATCGTTTCAACATTATCGACACTCCGGGTCACGTGGACTTCACCATTGAGGTGTATCGTTCCTTGAAGGTGCTCGACGGAGGCGTCGGTGTGTTTTGTGGATCGGGAGGTGTTGAACCACAATCCGAGACCAACTGGCGTTACGCCACCGAGTCAGAAGTAGCGCGTATCATTTATGTAAACAAGATGGACCGCGTGGGTGCAGATTTTTATCGCGTTATTGAGCAGGTCAAGACCGTCCTAGCTGCGAAGCCGCTGGTAATGACGCTCCCGATTGGTAGTGAAAATGACTTTGTGGGAATGGTAGACGTACTCACTAAAAAAGCCTACATCTGGGACGATTCAGGCGATCCGATGAATTTCGAAATTACCGACGTTCCGGCTGATATGGTCGACAAGGTAGACGAGTATTACGAAAAACTCGTCGAGATGGCTGTTGAGCAGGACGACGATGCGATGGAAGCCTATCTGG
>CALGUT010000201.1 GCA_937920335.1 uncultured Opitutales bacterium | reverse complement strand
AATCGATTCGGCAATCAATGCATCGTAGTCGCCATTGATGCCAAGAGAGTTCCCGGAAGAGAAGCCTGGGAAGTATATACCCATGGTGGACGCAATGCGACCGGTATCGATGCCGTGGAATGGGCCAAAAAAGTGGTTAAACTGGGAGCCGGAGAAATCCTGCTTACGAGCATGGACCAGGATGGAATGCTCAATGGCTACGATATCGAGCTAAACCGACACGTCAGCGAAGCCGTTGAAGTGCCCGTAATCGCCTCCGGTGGCGCCGGAAACCTTCAGCATATGGTCGACGTACTAACCCAAGGTAAGGCTTCCGCAGTACTTGCTGCCTCGATCTTTCACTTTGGAACCTACACCATCAGTGAGTGTAAAAACTATCTGGCCGATCATCAGGTTCCCGTGCGAAAACTTTCCTGATACCACCCCATTGACAAGTTTTATATAATGTCGGGATACCGTTCGATGAAAGACTTCCGACCCTATCACATCCTTCTAGTTGCTGCGACGATTCTTTACAGCTCAGCGCTGTTCGGTAAGCCCACGGTGGTGGTATCTATTCCCCCACAGAAAGCATTCATCGAAGCACTTACCGGCTTAGAAATTGAAGTCATCGTACTGATTAAACCAGGGCAAAACCCCACCAGCTTCTCTCTCTCTCCCAAGTCAATGGCTGCTATAGGGCAAGCCAGCCACTACTTTTCTATCGGAGTGCCAATGGAAACGGCGTTGCTTCCGAAACTTCAATCCAGCTACCCAGATCTACTTATCGTCGATACGTCAGCCGGAATTCGTAAACGCAGTCTAGAGTCCCATTTCCATGACCACGGTGACGAAGATGACTCTCACGACCACGCCAAAGACCCTCATATCTGGCTGAGCCCTGGACTCGTCAAGATTCAACTCCGCCACTACAAACGAATACTCCAGGAACTACTCCCAGATAAAGAAAGTTTCATTGAAAACAACCACAAAGCTTTCCTCGAAAAACTGGAATACGTTGACGATCAGCTGAAAACCACCCTTGACCCACTCAAAGGTGCCACGGTATTCGTATACCATCCCGCATTCGGTTATTTCCTCGAGCGCTACGGACTCAGACAGGAAACTGTCGAAGTAGAGGGCAAGCAACCCAGTCCCAAGCAACTAAATTGGCTGATAAAACTGGCCAGCGAATTCGAAGCGAAGACCCTTTTCGTCCAACCCCAATTCGAACGACGAGCGGCGCAAACTTTGGCAAAAGCTATCGGAGGAAGAGTCGAAATCATCGACCCCCTGGCAGAGAATTATTTGGACAACCTCATCCTTATGGGCGAAACCATCGTCGACAGCTACCAGTAGCCCATGCCCCACCCTGAACCCATTATTTGTTTCAAGAAAGTATCCCTGTCATTTGGCGACAACGAGGTACTTCGCGATGCTGATTTCGATATAGAGGCCGGCGACCCCCTCTGTGTGGTCGGTCCGAACGGAGGAGGTAAAACGACCCTCCTAAGATTGATGCTCGGACTCATTCAACCTGATCAAGGTTCGATCAGCGTTCTGGGAAAACCACCGACGAAGGCACATTCAGAGATCGGTTATATGCCACAGTCATTACAGTTTGATCCCAAGTTCCCTGTCACAGTTGAAGAGGTAGTCGGCATGGGGCTATTGCACCCAGGGTCACTCGCAATCTGGAAACGCAGAAACAACTCCCATATTCAAGAAGCCATGAATGCGGTAGGTATAGAGTCTCGCGGCAATGACCAATTTTCAGAGTTGTCCGGTGGACAAAAGCAGCGCGTACTTATCGCGAGAGCAATCGTATCTAAACCATCTCTACTCCTTCTGGATGAACCTACCGCGAACCTTGATCTCACTCTTGAAGAAAAACTCTTGGAAACACTGCTCAATTTCCATCCGGAGATGAAGATCATCATGGTATCTCATGACCTTGGTTTCGTTTCCAGCGCAGTTACCCAAGTCCTGTGCGTGAATAAACATGTCCATACTCACCCGACCGAGTCCGTTTCTCCAGAGCTCATACAAGAACTCTACGGCCCGAGCCCTCGCCGCATCCTTCACAGCTCCGATTTAGGACATGACCACCATCACCACTGATTCGTTTAGATGGAGTCTTTAAAACAAATCCTATTCGATGATTCCCTCTTTTTTATGAGGCAAGCGCTGCTGCTCGGCATTTTAGCGAGTATTCCCTTCGGAACAATCGGAAGCTTAGTAGTCGCACGCCGGATCACCTATCTGGCAGCAGCAATAGCCCATGCCGTACTTGCAGGTATCGGCTTTTCACTCTACGCGCAAAGCGCATGGCAATGGACTTGGCTGCATCCACTTGTTGGCGCACTGGTCACCGGTATCATGGCGGCCTTGCTCGTTGGTTGGGTAAGCCTTCGCTTTAAAGCACAGGAAGATACTTTGATCGGAGCCATCTGGTCCGTCGGTATGGCGATTGGACTCCTGTTTATTTTCAAGACCCCCCAGTATATCGACCCGATGAGCTACCTCTTTGGAGATATTCTCATGATCTCCAGTGTCGATAGCGCCCTGGTCGCCCTATTGGCTCTGGTAGTAGTCATTGCTACCATCATCTTGTACCGACCCCTAGTTGCCCTCTGCTTCGACGAGGAGTTCGCAAGCCTACGTGGGGTCCGCACAACACCACTCTACCTCCTTACTCTATGTCTGACGGCTGTCACGATTGTGCTGCTCGTTAGCATCGTCGGCATTGTATTGGTTATCGCACTACTCACACTCCCTGCCGCAATCGCCAGCTTATTCTCCAAAAAGCTGTGGCAAATGATGATCGGCGGAAGTGTAATCTGCATGATCCTCACTGCCCTCGGAACTTGTCTTAGCTATGCCTGGGATCTACCGACCGGCCCTTTCATTATCCTAATAGCAGGCGCGAGCTACCTTATAACGCTGGTACTAAGAAGTCGCATAAACTAGAAATTAAATACGCTTTAGCTTACGAACTCTCGTCGGTTGAGCATATAGTACCGTGATCTCCAATCTCAGCGTTTCCAAAATGGATATAACAACCGACGAATAATACTCTTTGGAAAACGCTCCATATCTTTAAATCCAAGCCGTTTCGGTTGCTCCTCATTTTGGGGCCAATAAGCGGTTTTGAACAGCCAATCCCAGATACTCAGAACCTGACCAAAATTTTGCCCTCCCTTGCCGTGGAGTTCGTAGTCATGATGCCAAACGTGCATTGCAGACGAGTTAAACACATATTTGAGCGGTCCCCAACTGAATCGGATATTGGAATGATTGAGATCCAGCATCACGGTCCAAAGGACAGCAATTATGAGCAGAACGGTTCCATCGATCCCGAGTATGACCAATGGCAGATAGGACAGAGTTTTATAAATAATAATCTCTCCCCAATGAAACCGAAAGTTTCCAATCCAATCGAGCTCCTCGATACTATGGTGCAACTTATGGAATTCCCAAAATATAGGGACATTGTGCATCAATCTGTGAATATTCCATTCAACGAAATCTTTCAGAATTAAGAAGACGATAAATTGAACCCATAAGGGTGCTGCCCCCAACAAAGCCAAATCCGACGGAACCGGTAGACCCAGCCCAAAAAGAATCGCATTAATCCAAGCCACCAGCTTCCCAGTTAAAATGGCAAACACGAGTCCGATGTAGTGACCATTGAAGACCAGCCAAAAGACATCCTGCCAAAAGCCTCTTCTTAGAACTGCCTGCTTCTTTCTCCATGGATGCACGCGTTCCAACACAAAGCACAGCAGGGAAGCGGCAAGCAACCAAAAGTAATACTCTAGATAAACAGGCATCGGTACAGGATCTTTTGCTCAGTTCAGTCGTAGATACTCAGCAAAACCTTCCAGAACTTAAGGCTTAACGATTGAACCAGTCAAGCAGACAGCGTTTCATCAAGTCGTGAAGATCAGTACCCTATTCGATTTTGCAGCCACCTCCGTGACGCGACCACACGTATTCCGGCACGACCTTCAATATCTTTTTTTAGTCAGCCATATGCGAAGTCGCTCAACCTTGTTATCGCATTTACTGGGGAGTCACCCCGAGATTTGTGGCTACAAAGAATATCTCAGAGTTTACCATTCCAAAAAGGATTTCATGCGTTTACGCCTCCAAACCTACAAAGAATTCAAATGGGAACAACCCAGATTCCTACAGGATAAGGTACTTCATGATCACTACACTCCTCCATTGGAAGTGCTTCGAGCATTTCCAACAAAGAGTATTCTATTCATACGTGAGCCGATTGAATCCATCAAAAGCATCATCGCGATGGGGAGAAAAAACGGGAATCAGGTTTATGAAAGCTCCTCGTTCGCTTGTGACCACTACTGCTCACGCATTGAGGATATCATCGCCATC
>CALGUT010000200.1 GCA_937920335.1 uncultured Opitutales bacterium | reverse complement strand
CCCAGGTAATCGTTCACGTCCTCACGCACCACATGGGTATCCGGAAGAAACGGCGGAAGTCGGCCCTTGAGTTTATCAGGATCGAGTCCCCAGACATCCTTCCCCGAACCCTTGATCCATTTTCTATGCGTATTGGTCGGCCCCCACCAATAGCAAAACGGTTGGTCCTCCTCACGATCTGCGATAAACGCATCAAAGTTATTTTTAACTTCCTCGTAGAGTTGCTCCTTCGCTTTCTCTACACCGATCTGAGGCGCTTTGGCTGATGTATACTGGGAGAAGCGGTTGAAGTTCGTACCGCCTTGATGATAGGCATTACGGCTAGCTCCATAAGGCGCATTGGCGGGAGTCCCCGGTGACCACACTTTGTAACTGTAGCCGATATGGTAGCCCGTTTTTTCCAGTTCCAACGGATACGAAGGAATATTCTCATCCCACACCGCGCCCTGCAAAATCGCCGCCCGACCGGTATTCCAAAAATAGCGCCCGGTCAGCAGTGAACTTCTACACGGAGTACAACTGGGTGCGGGGACAAAGGCATTGCTAAACAGCGCGCCCTCATTTGCCACCCGGTCGAAATTGGGCGTGTTGATTAGTGTATTGATCGACTGCGGTCCTTCGATCTCCTGATAGGCGCTTGCGTATCGACCCCAGTCATCAGCAAACAGAAAAACGATATTGGGGCGTTCATCGCCAGACACAGAACCAAAAGCAGCAGCCATAAAAAATAGTAGGGAGTAGAATAACTTCATAGGAAGTCATTCACGCTAACGAACTCAAACCTCCTGCCAAGCCATTTGAAGCAGCTTCTTCAAACGCTCTTTCTCCGTAGCAGAGCTCTTCGCCACAAATCCTTTCTTGTGTGCAAAATGCACATCCAGCTCTGCCTCAATCTGGGTAAAATCCATATTCGGGTGATCCTTGTACCGAGAAAGCCCATACCCTTCTCCCCGACGATCCGGATAAACCAATCCCACGACTTCGGCATCCAGTCCCTGCTCCTCTACATAGCGCACGATCCCCATCGATGGTTCCTCTGGCATCGGCTCGGTCCGCGGAAGATACACCACTTTAAAACTCCGTTCTTCAATTTCGATATCCCAGTGTTCTGCGTGCTCGGTTACAAATTCGATGCGCGCCCTGAGTGTTTTGAGAAAGTCGACCATATCGAATCCGATCAGCTTCATGATTTCCCAAAGCGGCTCCCCGGGCTCCAATCGCGTCGATAGCCCAAAGCGTCTCAGCAAGGTCAGGTCAATCGGTGAATTTAGCTTACTGACGATATCCCGCTCAATCCCAAGATGCTCCGCCGTTTCCTTGGGGCCCCGACAATCGAACCACTCAGCTGTTTCCAACCAGTCGCAGAATTGTCGCGCATCCTCATAAACGCCCAGGTACTTCAGCACCAAAGAAATAGCACAGGTAGGAACGTGGTCCCTGGGGAATTGGTGGTGATCAAAGTTCCGCTTTTCCGGATCGTGTTCATGCCCCACATCGACCACACAGACCGACGGATCCTCTAAATCCTCATCGGTTGGATCCCGCCGCTCCACCGGCACACCATACAAAGCCAGCAATGCACTGCAGGCTAGAAAATCATCTTTGTGAGCACCCCCTGGATGCGTAACGATAAGTCGGACAGGATTCATAAAAAACCGAGCACCCTAGGATGCTTTATCGAAAGCGCAAGCGGGATTGGGTAAACTTTAAGGAGAGCGCCGGTGATGGTCGGATCCCTAACCTACTTCACCCGAGGCGCCAAAACGGTATTCCGGTATTTCACGGAGGTATGGTCGCCCTGCAGATAAATAGGTCCTGGAAGCGTGGGGTCCGTATGCATCGCTCCACCCGTCGGAAGACGAACGGGTTCGTTATCCACGACTTTAATGCCATTCAAAACGACCGTTATATGGCGGTCGACCAACGTGAGATCGTAGGTCTGCCATTTGCCGCCTTCATAACCGGCGTTCTCACTCGGCGCTACCCGTCCAAATACGGAACCCGCTCCTTGCAGGCCTTGCATCCGGCTATCACGGTCGACGACCTGCGCTTCATACATGCCACGGAGATAGACACCACTGTTTCGATTTGCTTCGATGAAAAACTCGATGTGCAATTTAAAGTCCTCAAACAGTTCTTCCGTCATCAGATTGGAAAACGAACCCGTAGCACTGAAATCCGTTTTCGGGGTCTCATTGACCAAGACGCCATCCTGGACCGACCATCCGTTCTTCTTCCACGGACGACGCAATTCCCAACCGGTCAGGTCTTTTCCGTTAAACAATTCTATCGGTTCGCCGAACTTCACGGTCGCAAGATGCGGAGCCGGTGGCATCGGCGGAAGTTTCTTACCTTTGAAATGATCCCAAGCCTCTTTGCCATCCGCGTGAACGCGATGCACATGCCCGATCAACTGCCCGTTCTCCATCCAGAAATCGACATCGTCTGTATATAGAACCGGACCATTTCGGCCATCGCGAGAGGTGCGCAATCGAAAGCTGACGTGACCATCTTCAATCACGACGTTTTTGTGCGGACGGATACTACCCGTATCCACGGCCATGGAGATCTCAGGATCCCCTTCGTTGAGCTCCACACTGATCCAGCCCGCTTCGTCGGACGAAAGATCGAGGCTCCAATCACCGATCATTTCCTCGGGTATCGACTCAGCTCTCGCCAACACGCCCACGAACAAAGTCGCCGCGACTAGTAATGTAATTAGAAATCCGTGTTTCATACGCTTAGCGATGCTCCGACCAAAGGTCCTGTGTTTCCACCCCACTGCGAACCCGCCAATTGAGTAGCGTTAATAAAAGTTCGTTCTTGATGGTGGCATACTCCGGATCACTCCAAAGGTTATTGAATTCATCCGGATCGTTTTCCAGATCGATCAGCATTCCATACTCGGCATCACAAAAGTGAACGAGCTTCCATTTGTCATTGCGGATCATGGTCTGGAAAAGGTTTCCGGTAAAGATCCCGTCTTTAACTTGCTCACAGAAGACATACTCACGCGGCTCCCAGTCCTTGCCTTGAACAGCAGGCAACAACGATTTCGCTTCCATATCCGGCCGTTTTTCAACTTGAGCCAGATCGAGTATTAACGGTCCCAGGTCCATCAGTTGACAGAGCCCATCGACTCGACGTCCGTTGCCATCAATCAGCTTCGCTGCCGAAGAGCCGGGTTTCGCCCACACAATGGTCGGTACCTTGGTGATCTGCTCATACATCGTCCACTTCTGGATATGACCGTGATCACTCATACAATCACCATGATCGGATGTGAAGATGACGATGGTGTTATCCAAGTATCCTTCCTCTTCCAGTGAATTGAGAATCTCGCCCACCTTTTCATCGATCATGGTTACGTTCCCACAATAGTAAGCGCGTTGGAACTGACGTTGCTCCTGGGTCGGATTCAGGTCCCACTTCACCGAGTCATGATCTACATCCACGTTGTGCTGGCGCAGTTCTTTATAAGCTTCAGGCTGACCCTCCAGGTCGCTGTCTTTCAGCTCCTGTAGTTCAAGATCTTTTTCCATATAGGAATCTGCATAGCCAGGCACGGGATCATACGGCGGGTGCGGTCCGGGAAACCCAATTTCCAAAAATAACGGCTCACGCGTCGGATAAGCGTTTAACCACCAGGTCGCGGTATCTCCCACAAAGTTATCGGAGTGCGTATCCTCTGGCAGTTTCCACTCAAACGCACCCAGCCGTTCCCCGTAGTCTTCGCGTTCGCGGTACTGCTCACGCTGCTGTTTAACCAAGCCACGGAAACGCAGGGCCTTGTCCCACTCATCAAAGTAGTAACGCTCTTCCAGATACCGATCCTTGTTCTCAACCACGTAACGCTCATGAAATCCGTTAGGCGTATGATACGGATAGGTGTGCATCTTTCCGATATTCACGCAGCGATAGCCTGACTCCGCCAGATCCTCGATCCAGCTGTGACGCCACAAATCAGCATTCTTCAATACTCCGTAGGTATGCGCGTAATACCCGGTAAACAGGCTTGCACGTGATGGGGCGCAGCTGGCTGCCGTGATGTGACAGTTGGTAAACGTAACCCCTTCATTGACCATCCGGTCCAGGTTTGGGGTTTCCATATAGTCATAACCCAGCGCCTTGATCGTATCGATGCGCTGTTGGTCAGTAATGATGAAAACGATATTAGGGCGTTTCGTTTCGGAGTCTGTTGAACTAGCCATATTCAGGAACTTACGGAATCTGCCCCGACGAATTCAATGATAGAGTATCAACTTTATCACGAAGCTCGGCTCAAACGGCAGGCTAAGCCTAATTCCCCCACTTTCTATTGAAAAAGACTAGGGAGTGTTTTTAAATTCCTCAAAGAAAAAGCTTGTACTCTATGAAT
>CALGUT010000199.1 GCA_937920335.1 uncultured Opitutales bacterium | reverse complement strand
GTCCCGCGTTTGGAACATCTTAAATTCGTGATACTCGGCAGCAGCTGGGCAGACGGATACCATTTGTAGCATGTAGACAAATCCAAGGCCTCCACCTGAAATGTGAGGAGTGATCGTGAGCCCGGCCGCTTCTGCCATGCGGGCCACTTGCATGGTACGAATCATACCGCCGTAGTAGAAGAGATCTGGCTGAACAATTTGGAACACTTCGTTCCCAATCAGGTAACGAAACGCGTGGACTCCGAATTCTTCCTCTCCACCTGCCATGGGGATTTTGAGGGCTTGTTCAACTTGTTTCTGTTCTTCATACCAATCCCAGGGTATAGGTTCTTCGTAGAAGTAATAGTTGTAATCTTCCAGAATCTTACCGATTCGGATGGCTTCTTTAACGTCGTAGGTTCCGTTTCCGTCGATCATGAGAACCATGTCATTCCCGAATTTTTCGCGAGCCATTCGAATGAGTTTCTCAGTTCGACCAGGTGCGTTTTCATTGTTCTGACCCAGGTTATCACCTGCTCCGGCCCGGATCTTGATAGCCTTCGCCTGGGTTGCTTCCCAATCCTGGTGAACTAGCTCAAGGGATACTTCAGGTTCTTTTCGACGAAGGTCTCCCAGGCGGGTCCCCAGATAGATGGCAACCTCTGTGTTGGTAACGTCTCCGATCAGTTGGCCAGCCGGCTTGTTGGCGATAGAGCCAAGCATATCGAGAATTGCAAATTCGATGCAGGCTATTTGAACGCAGAGTGGAATGCCCTGGCGTTTGATATTGTTTTCGTGCGCGTTGAAGATGAGTTGATCGAGGTCACGCGCGTCTTTTCCTGCGAAGTGGTGATGGAGGTTGTGTACGAACATCGGCCAACTCGATTTTGCGATGAAAGGGTGCCCGACTGATACGCCAACGGCTCCGCCCTTGGAGCGCACTCGACAGAGGGTGTTGTTTCGATCGCGTAACAGTTCAATTGAATCGATAATTACAGGGTCGGGAAACAGCTCTCGTTTGAGTACCGGTTGTTTCAGGATAGCATCCAGCGTCGAGTAGTCTGTCTTTAGTGTATTCGTATTAGAACTACGGGATATATAGGGAAACGCGAATGTGGCGCTTCCGGCTAGAGTTGCTGATTTGAGGAACTGTCTTCGGTTTGAGTTCATGATAGTAATTAGGGGTCTCAATAGAATAGATAGCATCTGTGTCAGTCATCAAGCGGATTAGTGGTGGGTGAGTGTGAAAAACATTCACAGCGGTCGATTTCTAAAGATACTTCCGAGGTCGATACAGTCCTCATGAGATCAATGCGTTGGGAAACTCTATTTCGGCCTGAGTTATGCTTATTCTCAGTCATGAAAGAAAAAGCAGTTTTTGGGTGGGTGTGGGTGTGTATGTCGGTTATAACAATTCAAGCGGAAGAGGTAGCTACAGTGGTTTTCGGAGGTTTGATAGTTACCATGGAGCCAGGGGCGCCAGCTCCTATTGAAAATGGTTGGATGAGTATTTCGGAGGAAGGTCGTATTCTAGAGATCGGTTCGGGGGCAGTTCCTGAATCGATAGTAGCTAGGGAAACGATTGATGCAGGGGGTAAAATTATTATTCCAGGCTTTATTTCTGCCCATAGTCACTTGTGGTCTGCACCGTTTCGAGGGATAGCGTCTGAGAGTAATCTCTACGACTGGATTGGTGCGGCTCATATGCCTTTTTATCCGTATTATGAGAAGGGTGACTTTTATAACTACACTCTGTTCGGAGGATTGGATTTTTTGAGTCATGGAATCACTGCCTGTTACAACTGGGTTTCGAATAACGGTTATGACTACGACCACTGGATGGAACATCTGGAAGCGCAGTTGGATATGGAGCAGCGGTTTATTTTGGGCTGGGCAATGGATACGACCGAGTCGGATGCGGTGAACCGAGAGCGTCTGGAGGCGTATCTCGAACGGGCCGAAACACTCAAAGAGAGCCATCCAAACATGTTGGGGGTTTCCTTGAGCGCTGTCGGTCTACTGCAGGGAGACACGGATATACCGTTCAAGGAAGGTAAGCTGATGCAGGATTACCAATTGGATGCTCAAGTTCATTATTTGGAGGCGCCAAACGTAAAGCATCAGCAGCACAACGAGTTCGCGATCCTCAAAGCCTCGGGCATGCTCTGTGATCAGCTGCATTTCGCTCATTTTATCCACACGACTGACCAGATCCTGGAAGAGTCAGTGGCTGCCGGCGTCCGCATGGCCTGGAATCCGTTGTCCAATGGGCGACTGGCATCCGGGCTCGCCGATATTCCGAAGTATCAGAGACTAGGGTTGCGAATTGGCATGGGGGCTCGATGGCCAAGCGAGTGGGGATCTTTCCGATCCATTCGAGAATATGCGAATGGGGATGTATGCCATTCGTATGAAATACGAGTCTGCTCAGGTCATGACCCCGTATCGTGTGTTAGCCATGCACACAATCGAGAGTGCTGCTATGCTGAATGTGGAAGATCGTATTGGTAGCCTGGAAGTTGGGAAATTCGGCGACTTCCTGATTCTGAATCCGAAGGAACCGGACTGCGGCCCAATATTCGATCCTTATGCGACACTAGTGATGGTAATGAGCTCCAGGAATTTGGAATCAGTGTATATCGGAGGAAAACTGGTGTACCAAGACGAACAGTTTCCGTCTCTCGATTTCGAGACAATTAGGAGGGAAGCCTATGAGCGGGTAAACCGTATGGTTGGTCAGCTAGAGGCCGATGGAAAGTCCGTGCCTACACCTACCTACCTGGATCACTATTTCGCCCCGTAGATCGACAGGCTCAAAGGACGGGGGTAGATCCAGGATTTCGAGCCTACCTACAAAGAGTGCCTTCGGTGTCTTCAATGCTGAGAACCAGGGCCGAGTAGATCTGGCCTACCTCTTCCTGTAAGCGGTGTTCCCGCATCCGTGCGTGGGTGATTTCGCGTTCAACTGCCAGAAAGCCTTCCAGCTCACCGTTCTTATTTTTGATAGGAGTGATGCTAATAGATACCCAGTAGGGTCGTCCGTTGCGATGGTAATTAAGTATTTCGGCCGTCACAGGCTCCTGCTTGGCAACCGCATTTCGAATGTAGCTTACCGTTTCGGGATCCGTCTCGGGTCCTTGCAGAAATGAACCAGGCTTGAGGTTCTTTACAGCGCATTTAGGATGACCGCAGAGTTTGTGAAATGCACGGTTAGTCCAAGTGATTCTCCCTTTCTGATCCGTGATTACTACTGCGTCTGGGAGAAGTTCGGCAACTTGTCGGAATGTAGTTCGCTCTAACATGGGGGTATGTTTCTTAACCTAACTGTGACGGATGGCGGCGCAACAGGAATACGACTAACATAAGCTTTTATCGTGTTTCCTTATAGCTTCCAAGACGGAGATTATCCGAACTTTATATTAGGGGCATTGACTTGACTGCTTAAGTCTTGAATCGAGTAACAAGGATTAGACCATTTCGAGTCCGGTCAAAGTACTTGTACCGGTGGCAAATCGGTCAGTCTCGAGCCCCGTGCGTTGCAGGGCACTTACAAATAAATTAGGAAGTGGGTAATTGTTATCCTTATCAAATGCAATGTGTTGACCGTGTTTAAAACCTCCTCCGGCAAATAATACTGGCATATTCTTGTTATCGTGGGCGCTGGCATTTCCGAGGTTGGAAGTCATCAAGACCATCGTATCGTCAAGCAGAGTTCCGTTGGTGCCGGGCGTTTCCTTGAGTTTTCTAACAAATCCACCCCAGGCCTTTACCATCTCTGTTTCCACGATGGTCAATTGATCAATCTTGCTTTCGTCGAGTCCATGGTGACTGAGGGAATGGTAACCTTCGTCGACGCCTTCTATGGGTACGGTTCCGCCATTACCGTTAAGGTGCAGGGTCATGAATCGTGTGGAATCAGTTTGGAGAGCGAGGTACATGATATCCAGCATCATGCGTTTTTTGCGGATAATGGCGTTGTTGTCGGAAATATCAATCGGCGGAGCCATATCGACCTTGGGCTTCGGTTTCCCCGCCCAACCTTCCGCTTCAGACAATCGGTTTTCGAAGTTCCTCACTGAGGTAAAATATTGATCGAGCTTTTCCTTATCGGCTTTACCCAGATCCCGTTGCAGGCGCTTGGCGTCGTCCCCGATAACATCCATAATACTCTGTCCTTGTCGAAGACGACTCTTCTGTTTTTTCATCTCTTCAG
>CALGUT010000198.1 GCA_937920335.1 uncultured Opitutales bacterium | reverse complement strand
GATGACTTAAAGAGCCACCCTGACGTAGTAGCGGCCTTGGAGCGGCGCGGCTATGATGACCTTACGTTTATCAGTTCGGTAACCCTTCCACTAGGGAACTTTGGGATTCCGGAAGAGCAAGGCAGGCGCATTGGTCATGTGGTATTTATGGACTACCGTGGAGAACAGATGGGATGGCATCGCGAGATCGCGGGGCTAGTGGCCGTGGTGGATTTGAATAGCAAAGAGATTATCAGGATAGATGACGAGGTAGCGGTACCTGCGCCCGAGGTTTCCATGAATTATGACAGGGCAACTATTGGTCCTGCCAGAGAGGTTCCCGGTCCCCTGTTTGTTCAACAACCAAATGGTCCTGGATTCAAGGTGGATGGGCACTTCGTCGAGTGGCAAAACTGGAGATTCCATGTGAAGCCTGACGTTCGTCTGGGTATGATCATTTCTTCGGTCACGTATCAGGATGGAGATGACACCCGTAGCGTCCTGTATCAGGGAAATCTTTCCGAGATTTTTGTGCCGTATATGGATCCGGAGATTGGATGGTACAACAAGAATTACATCGACTCGGGTGAGTATAGCGACGGAGGACTCATCAAACCGATGATGGCGAACGTCGACTGTCCGCCGCATACGCATTACCTCGATGCTATATTCGGCAATTCTCAGGGCCGCCCGTTTCAGCAGAGCCGAATGATTGGTATCTTCGAACGTGAACCCGGAGATCCGTCCTGGCGGCACTATAAGGGTCCGGACGAAGGTGGCCCCGATGGCAGAAAAAAGCGCGACCTGGTCGTCCGCTGTGCAGCGGTTCTGGCCAACTATGACTACATCTTCGATTGGATTTTTCAGCAGGACGGTTCGATCGTGGTAAGAATCGGGGCAACGGGAATGGTCGCTGTGAAGCAAGTGGCTGAGACAACGGTGGATCAATCCATCAACGGAGATCCCAGTGCCTACGGGCGGATGGTAGACGAGCGTGTGGTGGGCGTGAACCATGACCACTTTTTTAACTTTCGCATCGATCTGGATGTGGATGGCGCGGAGAACAGTTTATCGATCGACAAATTGAGAGTGCAGCGACTGCCCGAGGACCATCCCCGCCGCAGCGTATGGACCGCTCAATCGCATGTGGCTCAAACCGAATCGCAGGCCAAGATGAATATCAATTTGGAGAAGCCAGCGATGTGGCGGTTCACCAGTAGCGATCGGAAAAGCAAAGTCGGCTACCCAACCAGCTACCGTATCAAGCCGGGCATGACGGGAGCCCCGTTGTTCAGCGATGATGACTTCCCCCGTTTACGAGCCGGATTTATAGATCATCACCTGTGGGTCACTCCTTACGAACCCGACGAGCTCTATGCCGCCGGTGAATTTCCTACTCTCAGTACTCCGGGCATGGGCCTGCCAGCCTGGACTAAGGAGGACCGTACCATCGCCGATACCGACATCGTCGCCTGGTATACGATGGGCATGCACCATGTCGTTCGTGCAGAAGACTGGCCGGTGATGCCCGTCGCTTGGCATTCCTTTGAAATCCGCCCGTTTGACTTCTTCGACCAGAATCCGGCGTTGGATTTACCGGAGTAAGGGTAATATGTTTAATCCCGCCTAACTGAACATCGCTTATGAATTTCCTTAAAACTATTTTGGTAATCGGGAGTCTCGCCTCTGTCGCAGCGGCGCAGGACAAACCTAATTTTATCTGTATCCTGGTCGATGATCTTGGCTATGCCGATGTCGGGTTTCAGGATGTGGTTGCTCAAGACGTTCGCACCCCGCACATAGATCGCTTGGCCGAATCCGGTGTAGTGTTTACCGATGCGTATGCGAGCTCCGCTGTCTGCAGTACCTCTCGACTCGGTTTCTCAACCGGACGCTATCAAACCCGATGGGGTGCTTATTGGTATGGTCAGGGTGGGTTACCGAATGGGGAGCAGACGATCGCCGAACTGCTTCGTGAGGAGGGCTACCGGACGATGAAAGTCGGCAAGACGCATCTCAATGGGGGAGATAAAGAATTTCCACTCGATCATGGCTTTGATGAGTATCTGGGGTTTGAGCACCATTCCTGGGATTTCTTTTTACTGAGCCAGAAGGACAAGGACGCCTACGAAGCGCGCCAAGCGGGAAGTACGGAACGGCCGCATTTTTTCTGGATGGGGCCTCTGACCCGGAATCGAGAAAAGGTCTCCTACGAGAATACCAATACAACAGCTATATTTGCCGATGAGTCGGTAGCCTTTATCGAACGTAATTCAGATAATCCATTCTACCTGCAGCTAGAGCTCAATGCGGTTCACACGCTCTTGACGGTGGTTCCCGATGAATATGCCGACAAATACGGAATCCCCAAGCACACGTTTAACCGTGACCCGGAAGCTGAGTCCTGGGACTATCCCTACTGGGATCCCCGGAAGGAAACCTATAAAAAGTGGTATAGCGATGTCGCACATTTGGAGCTCGTCGACCCCTATGGGAGAAAGAAGTATCTCGCTCACTTGGAAATGGTGGATCAGGCGATCGCACGGATTACGGCAACGCTGGAAGAGCAGGGCCTGCTGGAAAATACCTTTATATTCTTCTCTTCAGATAACGGAGGCTCTCACCAATCCTATGTGGATAACGGCCCTCTAAACGTTTACAAATACTGCATCGCCGATGGCGGTATCAAAGTGCCGATGTTTGTAACTTGGCCAGAAGGATTTGCGGGGGGTAAACGCTCTGAAGCGATGGTGACTCATCGCGATATTTTCGCCACCATTGCAGATATTACCGGTTTGGCGACCAAGAAAGCGCTGGATGCTCAGAGTCTGTTGCCGCTCATTGAGGGCGACGTGGATGAACTTCACGAAGAGTTGTTTTGGGATACGGGTCAGGATTCCTGGGCTTACCGCAAGGGAGACTGGAAGTTAGCCCTGTACCCGGATAAAGAATACCAAGCCTTTGAGTTGGATGAGGATGGACTCGTGAAATCTCCTCTTAAGGAGATCTGGCTCAAGCAAGGGCTCGTGCTGTTTGATTTATCCGAAGATGTCGGCGAGACGACTAATTTGGTCGATCAACATCCGGAAGTCGCTGAAGCGATGAAACAGCGCTATAGCGAGTGGCGTGCCAGCATGTCCGATCCGGTCAGAGGAAAACGACCTTAAATCTTAGGGTCTGGAAGTGTAACGGCTAGAAACGGAATTACTAATTGACGTTGTCAGGCTCTTCATTGCTGATGACTTCAATCTCACCGACCTCTACGTCGTCAATATCGTCAAACCGTTTGGTTACGAGGCCCTTCATGTTTTCCCCATAATAGTCGGCGGCTATATGGTTCATTTCACCAATAGCAGTCGTGAACGACTGCCCCAATGCTCGCATGCTGTAACGGGTGCGCCAAAGTAGAATCTGTTCACCTTCCTGTGCCTTTTTGTAGTCATAAGCCATCAGGATGATGAAGTAGCGTTCCTCATCGATCATCTGTTTTAGCCGCTCCTCGTCATATCGGGTTCCCCTTAGGGCAAAGGCATCTTCCATTCCCAAAAGTTGGGCTTTGTAGTGGGCACTTCCTTCGTTGGACTCATCGACCGATAGGGAAGCGTTGTAGTTGAATTCGAGTTCCGAAGAAATGTTACTGGGGTTGCTGAAGAGAATACTTCGGTCAGGTTCCAGACCTCCCATGTCTTCGAGCGACGTATATCCGAAAGTTTCCATCAATGAATCCTCTGCAGGCCGGGTTCGTCCCCAATGGACCACGATTAACATATCAGTACTTTCCAGGTCGGGACTTACATCTGGCAAAAAATCGTTCTTCTCCAGGTTGTAGGCGATATCTTGAACGATATCTACAAACTTGAGCTCCTGCATACTCGGATCGTTTACCGTCCCCGGATGGTAGCGGCCCTTGAGAAATCGGTAGGTGAGTATTTTCTTATCGGGGTCTCTGGCGCGATCTTTGGTAAATTCATCCCATGCCTCCGCCCGAACGGATACGCGGTTGGCTGCCGAGAGTCCCGAAAAGGAAAGAGACAGTAAGATAAGGTAAGTCAGAACGGTTTTAATCAGAATGTGCATGGCTTCAGTGTGTAACGAATACTATCGATCGAAAGTTACTTGGATCTAGTCTTCGGAAAACGAAAGTGGTTTCTTGGAAAAGAGATTAGGGAGTGTTTGTGAATTCAGAATCGAAACCAAATAAAAATAGCAGCAATGG
>CALGUT010000197.1 GCA_937920335.1 uncultured Opitutales bacterium | reverse complement strand
AAGATGGCGGCGATGAGGCCGAAGTGATCAGCGTTAATAAAATGGGTGCGAATTGTATGGGAGCTCCGGCGTTCTATAATAACCGAGTTTATGTCTTCACTAAACAGGGCCTCCACTGTTTCGGAGATAAGAAGTTGAAGAAAGTCAAATACAGCAACCCTGCGAAAGCAAAACCCGGTAAGGTAACGCAAATTCAACTGGTCCCAGCGGAGTTTGCGTTGGGCTCCAATGACAAAGTTGAGTTTAAGGTATATGGCCTCGATGCGGGTGGTTTGAGGGTCAAAGACATGACCGACAAAGCCACATTCGCAAAATGGAATGCTCCGAATGCTCCACGGCCATCGGAAGTGGATGCGACACTTTCAGGTAATCGCCTGACGAGAAACGGGCAGGGCAAATTGACTACCGGTAACATCCAGGCAACCGTTGACGGCATGACGGGTGTCAGCAGAGGACGGGTGGTTGCAGGTATTGGTTACTCCGAGGACTTCGAAGCGACTAAGCTTGTGTTGAAAAACAAGGATGGCGCCCCTGTTTCTCCTCCCCCTGGAACATGGCTGGGGGCCGGACCTAAGTGGCACGTCATGGAAACGGATGGGAACAAAGCGGTAGCATTCCGCTTAGAGAATCTCCTGTGGCAACGAAGCATGAACTTCATCGGAAAGACCGATATGAAGAGCTACACCATCCAGGCCGATGTGATGACTGATGGAACTCGCCGGGTCATGTCGACAGTCGGTTTGGTGAATCAAAGGTACCTCATTGCGCTTTCTGGAAACCAACGACTTCTCGAGATTTCAAGCAACCATGAACGGGTAAAGGATTCAGTTCCGTTTGCCGTTAAAGCCAATACCTGGTATCACCTGAAGACTCGTGTAGACACGAATGCGGATGGTAGTGGAGTGGTGCGTGCCAAAGCTTGGATTAAGGGAACGGATGAACCGGATGCGTGGACGATTGAAGCCCCACAAAAGAAAGTTCACCGTCAGGGTGCACCAGGAGTATTCGCATTCGCACCACAAAGCCTGAAGCGAGTCTTCATCGATAACATTTCAATTACATCTAATAATTAAGCCATTTCAGTTATGAACCTTAAGAAATCATTTATAATTCTATCTTCTACGTTGCTGACGTTGTCAGCTCAAGCCGCAGACTGGCCTACTTGGGGCGGTTCTGCAGATCGTAATATGGTCGCTGAAGCAACCGGTATTCCGACCGAAATCGAAAGCGGTGATTACCTGCCCAAGAGCGAAGAGATAAACATGGAAACCACCAAGGGCGTGAAGTGGGTCGGCAAGCTCGGTTCTCAGACTTATGGAACTCCGGTTGTATCGGGCGGAAAGATTTATGTCGGAACCAACAATGAGTCTCCGAGAAACGAATCGCAAGAAGGAGACCGTGGGGTTCTTATGTGCTTTGACGAAGCGACTGGCGAATTTCTTTGGCAATTGCTAATCCCTAAATTGGGCGCCGGTAAAGTCAGTGATTGGGAGTTTGTGGGGTTGTGTTCTTCACCAGCGATCGAAGGTGATCGTGGTTGGGTAGTAACCAATCGGGGTGAGGTGCTCTGTTTTGATGTGAATGGAATGGCCGATGGAAACGATGGTGAATACCAATCCGAAGGTATGTTTTATTCTACAACACCAGGCACACCTGTTGAGGTAACCGACAAGGATGCAGACATCTTATGGGTCGTCGACGCACGGGAAGAATTGGGTGTATTCCCTCATAATGTCTCCAGTTGTTCTCCGCTTATTTACGGTGACAAGATTTTTGCTGCGACCTCTAACGGTGTAGATTGGTCTCATAAAAATATTCCTGCTCCCTTTGCTCCGGCTTTGGTGGTTATGGATAAGAACACCGGTGAGTTGCTGGCTGAAGAGGTTTCTGGTGTTTCCGAAAGAGTATTACACGCAAGTTGGAGCACGCCCGCTATCGACTACGTAGACGGTAAGCCTATCGTAGTGTGGGGTGGTGGAGACGGCTGGGCCTATGGTTACGACTTGGATCCCGTCATGCACGAAGATGGATTCCCTGTGCTCAAAGAGCTTTTCCGTTACGATGCGAATATGCCAGAGTATCGGGTTAAGGATGGTGAGCCTGTAAAATATGCCACCTACGAAGGGGCCAGTGAGATTATTGCGACAACGATCATTTATGACGACAAAGCCTACATGGTGATCGGACAGGATCCAGAGCATGGAGACGGCGTTGGCATGGTAAGCTGCATCGATCTCACAAAAAGAGGCGATATATCCGGTGAAGCTATTTGGACCAACACTACGGTTGGACGCTCAATTTCTACAGCTAGTATTGTCGACGGTTTACTATTTCAAGCGGAGTATGATGGAGATATCCATTGCCTGGATGCCTACACAGGCGAAGAGTATTGGGTGCATGAAACCAACAGCCGTATTTGGTCATCGACGCTGGTTGCAGACGGAAAACTTTTCATCGGTAACGAGGACGGAGAACTAGTGATTTTAAAGGCGTCTAAAGAAAAAGAGCTTATTTCACTCTCTGATTTCTACACACCCATTTACTGTAGTCCGATTGTAGCGAACAACACGTTGTTCGTCACTACGCAGACCCACCTTTACGCGATCGGCGAATAGGTAAGGCTTCTCATCAACTGTCTCCCCAGTACTCTCATGTTCAAAAAAACACTCGTATTCGGCTATTTGGTCTTGCTTGCTATTTTGCACCAGGACTCATGGCTCAAGAACGATGGTACCCTTGTTTTTGGGTTTATCCCGGCGACGCTGGCCTATCACATGGGCTTCGTCTGTATGGCAGCTATTGGTTGGGCGCTCGTAGTAAAGTTTGCTTGGCCCGAAGGGCTCGATGACGGACCTACCCACGGTGAAACCGCTGGTAAGGATGGGGCAGACTCATGAGTAGAGGAGAAATTGTTGTCTTAATAATTGGTATCTACATGGCCCTGCTTGTCGGGCTTGGTATCGCCAGCAGAAAGTTTTTCAGGGGAGGTTCTGCTGATTTTTTTGTGGCGAGCCGATCTATCGGACCGTTCGTTTTGTTCATGTCGGTCTTTGGAACGACTATGACGGCTTTTGCCATGGTAGGAAGCACAGGAGAGTCGTATCGGGTGGGCGTGGGCACGTTTGGCAAGATCGCATCGTCATCGGCGCTGGTGCATTCAGCCGTATTTTTTCTAATTGGCCTTCGATTGTGGTCTTTGGGAAAGCGGAATGGCTACATGACTCAGATCGAACTATTCCGGGACCGATTTGAAAGTAATGGATTAGGCTATTTGTTGTTTCCCATACTGGTTGGACTCATCATTCCCTATCTTCTCGTGGGGTTGTTGGGTGCCGGTTCCTTTATTGGGGGTGTTACCCGTGGGGCGTTTCCAGATTTCTTTGTTTCCACCGGTGGCGCTGTGCCTCCCTGGTTAACCTCTCTGGTTATTTGTGGGGTGGTGCTTTCCTACATATTTATGGGTGGAGTAAGATCAGCCGCGTGGGCAAACACGTTTCAGACGATCGTTTTTATGATCATGGGAGTGCTGGCCTTCGTTCTCATCTCAAGTAAATTAGGTGGATTCTCCGCTGCTTCAGAAATGGCAAATCCGGCGAAAGCTGTTCGTGAAGGCAACATCACAGAACTGCAATTCCTCTCCTACATGTTTATACCGCTCTCAGTCGGTATGTTTCCGCACCTGTTTCAAAATTTCCTTACGTCCAAGAGTTCGAAGAACTTTAAGTTTATGCTGATCGCTCATCCGCTCAGTATCATGGTAACCTGGATTCCCTGTATCTTGATAGGTTACTGGGCGACTGGAGCGCTTATGCCAGGAACTGAGACTCCGATTGTGCCTGCGGCAGCTACTCCCAATGCGGTTCTGGGGATTATGATTGGTAAATTGTCGACTCCGATTATCGGTGGTCTGGTTGCGGCTGGGGTTCTGGCAGCCATCATGTCGTCCTTGGATTCACAATTTGTATCAGTCGGGACGATGTTCACTCGTGATATTGTCGCTCATGGGTTCGGTAAAGGTCGCTTCTCGGACGGACAGATGGTTTGGTTGGCCAGGGGATTCATTACTTCAATCGTTATTATTACTTTCTTGTTCACCTTAGCTGAACCCCGGTCCGTTTTCACACTGGGGATTTGGTGTTTTAGTGGATATGCGAGTCTGTTTCCGCTTGTTTTCGCGACCATCTATTGGAAACGC
>CALGUT010000196.1 GCA_937920335.1 uncultured Opitutales bacterium | reverse complement strand
GATCCTGGGCTTAGTTTTAGCCGTTGGAGTGTTGAGTGTAATGGCCGCCCCGTCTAAGAAGAAGGAAGTTGATCCAGAGTTAGCTGAACGCCTGAAAGAGCTGACTCCATTGCAGTATCGGGTCACTCAGGAGGAGGGCACTGAACCACCATTTCGGAATAAGTATTGGGACAACAAGGAACACGGCATTTATGTCGATATCGTTTCTGGTGAGCCTCTTTTTAGCTCCCTCGACAAATATAAGAGCGGAACGGGGTGGCCCAGCTTTACGAAGCCCTTAGTGACAGAAAATATCGTTGAGAAAACGGACTACCATATTGGCTATCCCAGAACAGAAGTTCGTTCTAAGAATGCGGATTCCCATTTAGGGCATGTATTTCCTGACGGTCCAAAACCAACGGGCCTACGCTACTGTATGAATTCGGCGGCGATGGAGTTCGTTCCAGTTGCTAAACTGGAAGAGAGAGGTCTGGGTAACTACGTGTCGTTATTTAAAGAATTGAAGCCGAAGAAGAACGACAAGTAAGCCGACGATTTGAGGGTGTTTTTTTATTAGCTTTTCCCGCCCCGCTTGAGTAACAATGGAGTTCGTTTTTTCGTTCTACCTCTTCTCATGGCAAAATCCCCGATTCTTCTCGTCAGCGCATTCGTTGTTCTATCCGCATTGCACACGCAAGCAAATCGCCCGAACATCCTGTATATTTATACGGATGACCAATCCGACAGAACCGTTAGTTCCTATGAGCGATCGCTCCCGTGGGTGAGTACTCCGAATATCGACAAACTTGCGGACTCTGGAGTTCGATTTCAATATGCCTACACGGGCACCTGGTGTATGCCATCCCGCGCCACTTTCCTGACGGGGCACCTTCAATACGGTGTGCAGTCCATGCGTATGGAAGGGCAGTATCCTATGAGTAATTACGATCCTGACCAATGTCCGTTTTGGATGAGTTCTTTTAAGGAAGCCGGTTATACCACGGCTCACATAGGCAAGTGGCACACGGGTACCGACACAGGGTTTGGACGCGACTGGGACTATCAAATCGTATGGAATCGTCCGAAGTTTCCCAAGAATTCCGGAGCCTATTACTATGACCAAATGATGTCATTCAACGGGGGCCCCGATGTGATGGTTCCGGGATATACCACGGACAATTACACAAAATGGGCGGTCGAGTACATCGAAGGAAAAGGACGGGATGAAGCTAAGCCCTGGTTACTTTGGTTGTGCTATTCCGCCACACACGGCCCCTTTACGCCGGCAGATCGGCACAAAGATACTATTCCGGAAGATGTTGAGGTTCCTGTTCCGGTAGACATTTTTCCGCCGCGTCCTGGCAAACCCAAGTATGTTCAAGAGCGTGCTGGTTACCGGAAAGGCGACGACGGAAAGCCTTATGTTCAAAACCGTCCGGGAAATGGCTGGGAGCACTCGGAAGGTGTAATCACTTATCAGGAATCAGCCATGGGGCTCGATGAGGGCGTTGGGGCTCTTATAGAAACTCTCAGAAGAACCGGACAACTGGATAAGACATTAATTATCTACACCGCTGATCAAGGATTTGCCTGGGGTCAACATGGCTTTCAGCATAAGATTGCTCCGTATGACGCTAATATCGCCAGCCCATTTATCGTGAGCTATCCGGGAGTAGTCCCTGGAGGAAAGGTCTCATCTACTCCAATAGGTGGACAGGATGTGGTGCCTACACTGTTTCACTACGCAGGTATTGCTCTCCCTTGGGAGATGCATGGTGAGGATATTTCCCCACTCATTCAAAATCCGGAACAAAAGAGCGACCATGCAGTGTTGCTAACTTATACCGGCCGAGAGTATGGAACCGATACGGTCAAGAATATGCCTGCAGATGGACTGGATCCCAATGGAGGAATCGCCTGGTGGGTCTCTTACCGAATTCACCAGTACAAATACATCGTAACACTCGTTCCTGGAGAGATTGAAGAGCTGTATGACTTGGATAAGGATCCAGACGAACTGATAAACCTCGCCTTGGATCCAGACTACTCTGAAACGCTATCCAAACTCAGGTCAGCTGCGATTGAGGAGTTGAAGCGCACGGATTGTCCGTTCGTCGATAAACTACCATCGAACTCCTAAACTGATTGAGTCCCAATCGGTTTCGATTGAGTTTTTTTTGCAACCAAGCACCGAGTTTCGGGCGTTAACCAACAGAACCCGTGTACACGCCTCTTAAAATTATGAAAATTTCCACGACCTCTTTATTGATCAGTTCTCTGTATCTTACAGGTATCCCCAGTGTCTCATTCGGAGATACCCCCGATTCGTGGCCCACTTGGCGTCCGGTGTCCGGCAACGGAGTGGCTGAAAATGCGACGCCCCCAACCGAATGGAATAACGATAAAAATATCAAGTGGAAGACTGAGGTTGGCGGCGCAGGGTTTTCAACCCCCATAATCTGGAAGGATAAAATATTTCTTTTATCCGCAGAACCGATAGGAGCAGCGCCTGACGATGTAATCGCGGACCAGCCAAATGCCCAGCGGGGAGGAGGTCCTGATGCGGGACAAGGACCTCGCGGAGCCGGTCAAGGTCTGGGGGGGCGTGCCCCTGGTGGAGGGCCACCACCGGAGTTAATGGCAGAGTTTGATAAAGATGGAGACGGGGAGCTTAATGAAGCAGAACGAGATGCCCTGCGTTCCGCTATGCGAGCCCGTCGTGGCAACCAAGGAGGAGCTGATCAAGCGCAAGCATCCCGCGGAGGTGGCCAACGTCAGCGAGGCCAGGGAGGTGGAGGAGGACGTGGTGGACGAGGAGGTCCTAATGCGCCAGCTCAAACGATACTGGTGCATCAATTCAAGGTCATCGCTTTGGACCGCGGAACCGGAAGGGTCCTTTGGGAAAGTCTGGCCCGCGAAGAGAAACCTCATGAAGGCCACCACCCAAGTCATGGTTATGCCGACGCCTCGCCGGTGACAGACGGAAGTCATCTCTATGCGTCATTTGGATCGCGAGGTATCTATTGTTACGACTTGGAAGGAAATCAGATCTGGGAAACGGACCTCGGAGATATGAGAACTCGGGTAGGATTCGGAGAGGGTTCGTCGCCCGCACTCGCCGGCGAATACTTGATCGTGCTCTGGGATCACGAGGATGATTCTTCGATTGTCGCCTTGGACAAGAAGACCGGCGAGGAGGTATGGCGGCAACCCCGAGACGAACGAACTTCGTGGACCACTCCATTCATTCAAGAGGTAGACGGTAAGCTCCAGGTTATCGTTGCGGGCACGAATGCCACCCGCAGTTACGATGCAAAAAACGGAAATTTGATTTGGGAAGCGAGTGGATTAACATCGAACGTTATTCCGACACCCGTCGTGGGGCACGGAAATGTGTATGTGACAAGCGGTTATCAGGGTAATTCAGTGCAGGCTATCAAGTTAACATCAAAAGGAGATGTTACGGATACCGACAGTGTTCTCTGGCGAGTAAGGGAAAGCGCTCCATATGTGGCGTCACCGGTATTGTCCGGGGATCGCCTTTATGTGACCAAAAGTTTTGATGCGTATATTTCGTGCCTGAATGCGCTGGATGGAACTCATTTCTACCAAGATATCGAGCTTGACGCCTTGAGGGGCATTTATGCATCACCCCTCGCTGCCAATGGTTACATCTATGTGGCAGGGCGCGAAGGAACCACCGTTGTTCTCAAAGATTCTGAGACGTTTGAGATCGTCGCGACCAATAAGTTGGACGACAAGATCGATTCATCTCCGGTCGCGATCGGAAACGAATTGTTCATCCGCGGACACAAATACCTGTATTGTATTTCGGATACCTAACGGCGGGGCTCACTCGAGAATTGGAATCTTAACGTCGGCTAATCTCGTGCTACTTACGTATTTCATGTAGGTTCCACTTGCTTTCAGAATAAACTCTCTAAATTCTGACGTTTCATATGCCTGATTATCCTGATATTTTCCGAATTCGCCAAACCTTCGAACGGCCACTTATTAAAGACATTCCTGCTGAGGTAGAATCTCAACTAGCTGGACTTGCGCTGAAGGGTGGCGTCCAACCGGGTGAAACCGTGGCAATTACTGCCGGCAGTCGTGGGATTGCCAATATTCACCTTATTATCAAGGCGATCGTCGATCATTTTAAAGGACTAGGCGCTAAGCCATTCATCGTTCCCGCTATGGGGAGTCATGGTGG
>CALGUT010000195.1 GCA_937920335.1 uncultured Opitutales bacterium | reverse complement strand
TGATGTATTCCTCGTATTTAAATTCGAGGAGCTCGAGCCCGGTGAGGTCAGCTGCTTCGAAGCTACGATTGCGGGGGCCGTAGAAGGCATCAAAGGTCTTGCGCTGTTCTGGGGCAAGGCGACTGTAATTGGGATTCTGAATGTCGTAGGTGACCAGTGGTGGGTTGATCTTTAGGTCATGTTCGTTGCGCATGTGCCGCCCGATTTCCATCTCCTGATGCCAGAGCGGGGAAGAGCGGGTTTGGTATAGGTCATAGAGTGTGTCCGGTTTGGGAATCACCGCATCGCGTAAATAGTCAAATTGATCAGTATCCGGCATCCAGGTACGGTGAGGGGCCTTAAATTGGCACATAAGAAGAAACGGCTGGTTCTTCTTTTGTTTCTTGAGCCAATCAATACTCATGTTGGTGATGGCCTGTGTCGAATGCCCTTCGACCTGAATCATGCCCTTGGCGGTTCTGAATTCAGGATTGTAGTAGAATCCTTGTCCGGGAAGGACTTGCCAATCATCGAAGCCCGTGGGCTCAGATCCCAGGTGCCATTTGCCAAATATGGCTGTTTTGTAGCCCGCTTTTTGTAGCTCTTTGGGAAAGGTCCACTGTCCGCCGTCAAACCCGGTCGGCGGCTTCAGCTCCCGGTTGTTGCCATAGAACCCATTCGCGTTGCTGTGTTTACCCGTGAGGATGGTTGCACGGCTCGGTCCGCAGATCGAGTTGCCACAGAAGCTGTTGTTAAATAGAGCTCCCTGAGACGCGAGTTTGTCCAGATTCGGCGTGAGGTCATGGGCCTTGGCGAAGTCCTGCAGCCACGACTCATAGGCGCCAATGGCTTGAATGGTGTGATCATCGGCAAAGATGAAGAGAATATTGGGAGCCTTTCCGAACACCGTCCCACAAAGGGATAAGGCGGCGATTGAAAGGAAACGAGTCAGGGTAGATAAGTTTCGCATAGTTGAATTCTCAGACTGTAAAACGCTCTTCCGTGACAGGTCGAGTCATTCTGGTTCTGAGAACGGGCCTCCGGCTAATTATTGGAACATTTCAAAAGTACGGCATCATGGACCGACATAGGGTATTGGTGTTTTCTCCCCGGCCTAGCTGTCACCAGTGTCTCCGGCTTCTCAGTTGTTACGCGTTACGAGAAGGCTAAACTAATTCTCATAAACCCAGCGGCCATTCAACATGACTCGCCGAACGTTTCTCATTTCACTGATGTCCTTGGCAGGGTTGCCTTCGATCAGAATTAGGTCGGCGGTCTTGTCAGCTTCGATGGTTCCGAGGCGATCTTCGATGCCCAAGAACTCTGATCCAGTTTTGGTAGCTGCCGTGATCACCTCCATAGTTGTCATACCGGCAGCGACCAGCAATTCCATTTCCCTTTGGAAGGCATAGCCTCGATCGGCGAAGGGAGCGCTAGTGTGGGATCCGACGGTGATCTTGACTCCGGCTTCATGGCACATGCCTATGAAGCGAAGCATCGTTTCGAAGCCCTGCTGTTGCAATTGGGTGAATCCTTTTTCCCCGGCACGGGCTTCGAAAATATCGACCGTGGGCGAAACGAAAGTTCCAGTATCGACAATCTGATCCAAGAGGGGTTGCAGGCGTGGGTTGTTGTCGAGATCGATACGTGACCAGAGCCAGGGACGTAAGGATCTTCGTTTATTCGGATCTGCTCGGACTTCTCTTTTGAAGTGAGCGGCGTCCTCGGGAGAAGCCAAGGTTGTTCCGAGTGAGGTAACATGTTCTATTCCTCGCACGCCTGCGCGGATGGCATCATCTGCGTCCACGAGTTCCAGGTGAGCGGTCACCAGCACTCCTCTTTCGTTGGCTGCCTCACAGACCGCTGAAATATGGTCGAGCGGCAGCATAAAATAAACTTTAATAGCAGATGCGCCGCGATCAACATGCCAGTTGACCGCTTTTTTCGCATGCTCAACTCCCTCTACACGAATTGCCTGATCCCTGTGAATGGGATTGATGCCATCCAAGTGGCCTCCACACAAAAAGATACGAGGAAGAGTTTCTTTAGAAAGCAGTGGAACTATATAATATTTAAACGGATGTCCTGGATCGCGGAAAGAGGTGATTCCCTTTTGAAGCTCGTACTCAATCGGCGGCTTCACACTGTCTCGAGAATGGAAATGTGTATCCACTAATCCGGGAAGAATGGTGTGGCCAGTTGCATCAATTATCTCGGCGTCTTTCGGTAGGGTGATACTTTCGGCTGGTCCAGCGACGACTATCTTGGAGCCCTCTATAACAACGATTGCATTTTCGATAGGATTGCCACCATGCCCGTTGATGAGTTGTCCGCCGACTAGCGCAATGAGTGTTCTTTCAGGCTCTGCAGGAGGATTCATTTCTTTCATGCCAGCCCCCAGTAATACCCAGGGAGTTAATGGTAAACATAGCAACCAGAGGTAGTAATGGAGTTTCATGATTTCTTGGTGTCCCAACCTATTTCAATGGTGAAGCATCGAAACTCAGATGTCGATGGAATCTTTGGAAGAGGTTCGGGGAGTTCAAGCATTTCATCAGCCATTGAAATGATGTTAGTGGTCTTCCAAACATATGACAGGCCGGGATCGGGATACCACAAGCTTATATGCTTTGGGCCAAAAGCTCCATGAACATGGACCCTGTTTTTCGCTCTTTGGTTTCTATACCGAACACTAAGGGGAGTGCCCTTTAATTCTCCGCTTTTTAATCGCTCACCAGGCTTTGGTAGACCGCTACGCGAATAGATTCCATGATCGGCTGTACTCTGAGGTAGCCCTGGTTTTGAGAAAACACCAGAATAGCCAGGTCATATTCCGGGACGACCCAGAAGTATGTACTAGCTGCACCTGACCAGCTCGATTCTCCGACGCTGCCGAGGTTTTCTGACTCAGACGGGCTCACCATGACTTTCACGCCGAGTCCGAATCCATAACCTTTTGAGAATCGATAGAAGGGGGTGCCCTCTGGTTCGTAAGGCAACTCTTCTTCAGGTATATGGTTCGTCAACATATACTCGATTGAAAGGGGCGAAAGCACGCGGACTCCGTCGTAAGTGCCTCCCTGAAGTAGCATGCGGCAAAACCTCCAGT
>CALGUT010000194.1 GCA_937920335.1 uncultured Opitutales bacterium | reverse complement strand
GGTCCTTGACGCTTCCGGGGAAGAAATGCCCTTCGAAAAAGTTGTAGGTTTGAATTTTCTTTTTTTCATCCGTAGCCCGTTGCTTAACATATTCTTCAGAGGCAACAGTCTTGATGAGGATGCGGTTGGCTCCTTGAAGCCCTGACATAGTGACGAGCAATCCCATCATTGAGATCCAATATTTACCTGTAGAGTGGGCGCGCATCATTTCTTCGGGACGAATTGTTACTTGCTATCCGAATTTAACTATAACGAAAACGGTTTCTCTGAAGTTTCAATTTTTTGGTGCGAGGAAGTATAAAGGTTATTCATGCGTCAGCGATCTGCGGTATGCGAAGACACGTAGATTGGTTTATCCTGTAAATACGGGATGCTTTCGGAGCTGAGCTATGTTACTCTTGCACTGTTAAACACCTGTTGTTCTGGTCAAATTCCTATCTCAATCTCGAAAAGTTACCCAGCCGTGAGAATTTTCCATTTGTATCAATTTTCAAAACGCCGCCCCCTATGGGAGTTTAAGGCGATCGTATTTCTCCTGCTTCAAATTTCCATGTCTATGGTCCTTGGGCAGAGTGATAGTACTCTTAGGATCTACGTGTCCGTCGACCGGCATGACCAGGCTGATGGGAGTATCGATCGTCCCTACGGAACGATCCCTGAAGCTGTGAACGCTTTGAGAGCTCTGCGCAGATCCGGCAATGCCAATCCTGCGATCATATTTCTTCGCGAGGGGAGACATCCGTTAACCGAAACCTTGGTTCTGGGACTAGAGGACGGAAATCCATCGATTGATGGTTTAGTAACCCTGGGTGGCTATGGTGCCGGTGCGATCACTGAGCCCGCTTATCTAACGCTTGCAGCTTACCCCGGAGAAAATCCGGTCGTGAGCGGAGGCTTGCCAGTTACGGGTTGGAAAAAGATGAAATCTACTCCTCCGGTTTTTCCCAAAAACGGCGTAGGTAAGGTGTGGGTGGCTGACATGCCTGCAGGAATGGACCGATTCTACACCCTCTATGATAGTCAGGGGCGATTGAATCGCGCTCGAGATTCTGGATTTCCCTACACAAAACAGGGCGACAAGCGAACGCTTCATTTCCCGGAAGGGGCTTTGAGGGATTGGGATAATTTGGAGGATGTGGAAATCCAGGCAAGGCCCGGTCGAGCTTGGACGATTAATATGCTCCCCCTTGCAACCGTAGATGAGCGTACCGGTACTGCAACGACCGGCGCTTCTGCGACCTACGAGATGGGGCCGTTGCCGGGTTACCTCCACGACCCTGAAGCCTCCGTGGTATGGGTTGAAAATATTCTGGAAGGTTTGGACGAACCGGGGGAATGGGTGGTGAATACCAAGACGCGAAAGATCTATTTGTGGCCCAGAGATCGTGGCAGGAATGGATCGCCTCGCGGTATCCTGGCTCCCACTACAAGCGAGTTGATTCGAGTAGAGGGAGAAATCGATTATGAGGGCCCCGTCGACAAGCCTGTAAGGGGCATTGCTTTTTCCGGTCTGACATTTTCTCACGCGGACCGCTGGGCCTGGAAAGACGACGACGATCGGGTAGGCTGGGGAATGCAGCACGACTGGGATATGTTTGATCGGCCCACCGCTTTGTTGCGATTTCGTGGAGCCGAAGAATGCGAGGTCACGGATTGTCGCTTTATCAATTCTGGTGGCTCGGGTATACGTCTGGACCTGCATGCCCAACGCAACCGTGTTGCCGATTCAGAATTCGCTCATCTGGGCGAGGCTGGAATTCTTCTGGCGGGGTATGGCCCCGGGACCAAAGACGTAAATCGCTACAATGACGTAGTGAATAACTACATACACCATTTCAGTGAAATTACCTGGCACTCTCCCGGAATATGGGCCTGGCAAAGTGGTCACAACCGCATCGCTCACAATGAGCTTTCCCACAGTGGCTATTCGGCCGTGCTCGTCACCGTTAGAATTAATCCCTACAGGACTCGGGGATTAGATGGCGAAGGCGCCAGGACCATTCGTCAGAACGAGATTGCGCCAGGTGGTGGAGGGGGTGTGCGGACCTATGAAAACTGGAGGAATCGCGAAAAATATTATCACGCGCGTCACAATCTACTGGAATACAACAAGATTAGCCATGCAGTGCAATTGCTGTCGGATGGAAATGGCATCTATGTATCCGGAGCGGGAACGGGCAATATTGTTCGCTATAATTACTTGACCGATAATCTTGCCCATACCCTGCCAGCTGCCATTCGCTGCGACGACGACCAGCATGAGACGCTCATCTATGGGAATGTTCTCTACAACAACTATGGACGCGCTGCAGGAATCGTTTCCAAAGGGGTCAATGACATCATCAACAATTTTATTGTAGCTCCAACGGTGAGTCCCAGCTGGGGATATATCAGCTTTGAATGGGTTCCGGTTACGGGCTCAAAGGTCTACCATAACATCGTCATCTCTCATTCCGACGGTGGGAAGGCCCATGCTGAACGGCCCAGGAATCCAAGAGAACCGCCCGTTCCTACAGATCCTAAGATTGCGGAAATAGATATGGATGCGAATCTCTATTTTCATCCAACCGACTCACACTGGATGGATGACCATCTGCAACAGATGCGTGCGGTGGGAAATGAGAAGAACAGTTTTGTGGGCGATCCGAAGTTTAAAGATCCCGAGAATGGCGATTTCAGTTTTGAGGCCGGTAGTCCGGCCCCGGGACTGGGTATTGAACCCTTGGATGCCTCCAGGATGGGTAGGATCTCCAGGCGATAAAAAGTGCTACACAAAAGGCTGTTTTAACGGGTGATGAGGGTAATGTTGGGACATATTATGAATTACCTGCTTTCAAATACGATCCTGTGATGAAATCAATTGTTAGCGCTGTCCTGGTCGGAGCTCTCTGGGTGTGCACCCTGAACGCCGAACTCAAACTGGCTTCCCCATTTTCAGACCACATGGTGCTCCAGCGAGAGATGCCTTTACCAGTATGGGGAAAAGCGGATCCGGGTGCTTCGATACTCGTTGAGTTTGCTGGGCAGAGAAAAACCGGCGTCGCCGATTCGAATGGCCGATGGAGGGTTGATCTTGAAGCTATGCCGGCGTCATTCGAATCCCGCTCATTCACGGTCTCAGCAACCAAGTATGCGTCTGTAGATCGCTTGGAGCTCTCCGATGTCCTGGTTGGCGAAGTATGGATTTGTTCGGGCCAGTCGAATATGCAGTTTGGTGTCGCGGGTGTGCCTGAGATCAAAGCGCTGATTCCGAAGGCCAGGTACATTCGCAGTTTCACTGTGAAAAGAACGGTAGCTTTTGAAGAGCAGGAGTATCTCGAAGGTGAATGGTCGCCTCAAACGCCGGAAAGTGCCGTGGCCTTTTCGTTTGCCTACTTCCTGCAGGAGGCTGGTGATATTCCGATCGGGATCATTCTGACGGCGTGGGGGAGTTCCGGCATTGAAGCCTGGATGCCCCGTGACATGATAGAAGAGGTGCCTCACTTCAAAACGATCATGGAAGAATTCGATGCGAATACGGAGGCCCATGATCGACTCAAAGCTGCTCTGGAAGGACCCAAGCCCTGGAAAAGGGAAGAGGATATTTTTATGCGCCGTCAGCCGAACATTCTGTATAACGCTATGATGAAACCGTTGGCTCCTTTCGCTAGTCGTGGATTGGTCTGGTATCAGGGAGAGCGGAATACCCAATCGATGTTTGGCATGGTGGAGGAACCGTGGTATTCCCGAAATTCCGGTATGTTGCTTTATGGTGAAACCCTCCAACGCTGGATGAAGCGTTACCGAAAGGAATGGAAACAGGACGACTTCCATTTTCTTATTGTTATGCTTCCCGGGTTTGGAAAGACATTACCGTCAGGACCGGAAGAGGGGGCTGAGAGTCCTATCGCTCACTCCTGGGCCTGGATACGGGAATCGCAGTTAAAAGCGTTGGAATTGTCCGGTACCGGTGTCGCCAATACGATCGATCTGGGAGATGCCACGAATGTCCATCCCAGCGACAAACTCCCAGTAGGTCAGCGGTTGGCTCTTCTAGCAGCGCGCGACACATTAGGTCATGAGATCGTTGCGGAGGGACCGGTTTTTGATCGGCTCGAACTCAAGGATGATTCCATTCTCGTTCACTTTAAGGATGCCGAGGGTTTAAAGACGAACGATGGTGAAGCCCCGTCCGGTTTTTGGTTGGCAGATGAATCCGGCAGCTGGGTTCCCGCAGAAGCTAGAATTGATCATGAGTCGATTGTATTGTGGTCTGCTCAGTTAAGAAATCCGCTCTATGTCCGTTACGCCTTTGCGGGAAAACCCAAGGTGAATCTGGTGAACCAAGTAGGTTTGCCGGCATACCCCTTTCGTACGGATACTTTTGAGCCATAATCTATTCTCTATCCTGTAAACATAGGGTAGTCAGACTAGATGGTGTTGGTAGAATTAGGCTTTCCCTACGATGAAACACTTATTCAGATTAATTCCCCTCCTAAGTCTCTGTCTATTAAGCCTCTCCTGTGAGAAGGACCTTACTATACAAGATTCCTCCTTTGTTAAATCACTTACTCCTGGCAAATACATACTTGAGGCCAAGGAAGGTTGGTGGAACTGGTGCATGGCGCCTATCTACGATGCAGAGGGAAAACTACACCTCTTCAACTCTTCTATTCCTTATGCGGGTACTTGGACCAGTGACAGTATCATCAATCACTATGTCGCTGATTCGGTGAAGGGACCGTATGAATTTGTTGAAACTACCTTTTCGAGTGATACCCATACCTATCACAACGTCCAGGTTTCGCAAGTCGACGACACCTACGTCATGGTCTATTTAATAAAGGACAGCTCGACGCCGTTTCTTAATCAGGAGATCGGGATTGCGACAGCATCATCTTTGTACGGTCCTTGGAAAGAGAGCCCCCACAATCCTATTCTCCGCGCCTCGGGGAATATGGATGGAGCGAATATTATCCATGCATCAAATCCGACCTTCCTGAGGGATGCCGATGGAAAATACAGAATCTATTACAAGTCGATGACCGATAAGTATCTTCCGGAGACACATCGTGAAATATCATTGGCTTTCAGTGACACGATTGAAGGACCTTATGAGAACTACTCTGATAATCCACTTATCAGTTACGCTGAAGCGGAAGTAGATATTGAGGACCCCTATGCATTTTATTACAAAGGTCTGTATTACATGATCGTGGAAGATCGTAGGGGTGCGAGAGAGCTGCTTGAGGGCAGGGCGGTTCCCGGCGAAACAGATCGGCCCGGGGGGTGGCGGCCAGGTTTGATCTATACGTCTCAAGATGGCATTGATTGGGGGATACCAGAGATC
>CALGUT010000193.1 GCA_937920335.1 uncultured Opitutales bacterium | reverse complement strand
ATAATTCTCACCAATTAAAGTGTATTGGTCTAACGCCACATCCAAAAGGTAATAACGAGGAAAGCGAGGCCACCGAGCAGTTGGTTCGTTGCTCCGAAGAGTGGCCAGAGTATGAGGCCTCCTTTTCCCGCAGAATCCCATCCCCAGGGTGAACCCGGCAGTGGAATTGCTGCGATGAAGGTGGCCAGAATGATGGCAAAGATGGTCGCGCCGTGTTTGTTGGTTAACCAGACGAATGGATTTAAGCTACTCGCCTGTTCGGCTTCCTCTGATTTGGGGACGAAGGTCGACGCGAGTTCCTGGACGACGTAACGTTGCAGGCGGCAAGCGGTATCGAGGGTGGTCGCAGCAAAGGAAGCAACAAAAACTCCCATGAGAGCGACTGAAAAGGTTGCGGTGAGTCCCAGAGCCTGAAGGAAATTCGCCGAACCTTCGATGAAGGCTCCAATTTTAGCACCAAGTCCCTGGGCAGTCATCCAAGAAGCGTAACGGGCTTCATAAGCTGCGCTGCCCGTTAGTATTTCGCCACCGCCGGAAGCAACGCCGAGTCCGATTCCTGCGACGCAGGCAAGAATGACTAGTGTGGCAAGGAAGCCCTCTGTAAGCATGGAACCGTAGCCGACAAATTGTGCATCTGTTTCGCATTTAACCTGTTTGGAAGAAGTCCCGGAGGAGACAAGACAGTGAAAGCCGCTGATTGCGCCACAGGCGATTGTGATAAAGAGAAACGGGAAAATCCAGGGAGCACCCTCAGGGGCCCACCTGAAAGCAGGAGCCACTATTTCCAAGGTGGTGCGTCCAGCTTCAGCCGAGACGGGAGCGCCTCCTATGATCGCAGCGACCGCAAGTCCTATTACGACTAGGGCGAGTGCCGAGAGCAATTGAAGCGAATTGATAAAGTCGCGAGGCTGAAGCAACGTCCAAACGGGTAGAACAGAAGCTACATACGAATAAACGAGAAGCACCAAGACCCAGGCGAATAGGCTTAGGCCGTCGTTCAAGATACCTGCTTCACCACCGAGTGTGTAGTTGACGGCGTGGAAGATTCCCCAGTTACCGAAGATGATGGATACATACATGACGGCCAGTGCTATGATTGACGGGATCAGGATATTTACGCCCTTTCGGTGCAGCGTAAGTCCAATTGCAATGGCGATCGGAATCTGGACCAAGCACGGGAAGATGGCTGACGGGTAGAGATCAAACACGTTGGCGATGACGAGACCGAAGATAGCCAGAACGATCGTAAGAGCCATGAAGAGGATAGAAAGAAATAGTAACCGCGTGCGTTTCGTGAGAATGCGCCCTGCGATGTCGCCTACGGTTTGGCCACGATTGCGCATGGAGACAACCAAGCTGCCAAAGTCGTGTACAGCTCCTATCAGTATAGAGCCGAACAATACCCAGAGAAGGGCGGGCACCCATCCCCAAATGACGGCCAGTGCGGGACCGACGATGGGACCCGTTCCTGCAATTGATGTAAAGTGGTGGCCGAAGATAATGCCTTTATCGGTTGGGACATAATCTTTGTCGTCGTTGAGTGCGACACTGGGAACCATCGCATTGGCGTCCAGTTTGAAGATCTTTCGGGCCAGCCATTTACCATAGGTATGGTAGGCTATGAGGTAGAGAACAAAGGCTCCTAGAGCGATGGCTAGTGTGGACATGATTGAGTGTTCGGCTGGGGATAGAAAATAATCCGAGAGTTTGGGGAACGGAACTTCAGCATAAGAGGTCCTTTTTATGGGAATGCGCATGCTTGCGTCAAGCGGTGGCATTCAAAAAGCTTCTTTGAATTTCCACTACCCATCGAATGACCCAAATCTCCGAACATTTCCGCCTCTATGTCTAACCCGTCTGACTACTCTGTATCCGATCATTGGGACGGTGCATTTGACGAAGCAAGGTTCGAAGCGTGGGCCAAGCAACTTCGAAGTGGTCTGTCGGCTGAAACCGTCGACATTGGATTCGTGTTTGCGACTCCTGGCTACGGAAGCGCTTTGGCTGAGATACTGGAAATACTTCAGATCCACTGCCAGATGAAACAGCTGGTGGGGTGCACCGGAAATTCCCTTGTAAGTCAGGGGTTCGAATATGAAGAAGGGGAGGGCGTGTCAGTTGCTTTGCATTCGTTGCCGGGCGCCGAGATCCAGAGTTTCGAATTGGAAGGATGCGAACCCGGTGAGGATGTACCTCCTCATATATGGGAGTCACTTGAGAAATTGGATTCTGCTAGTCCCAATGGGTTCGTCGTATTTGCTGATCCGTTTTCTGTAAAATCGGAAACGATGATGCAGGAGTTTAATAGTCGATTCCCTGGGAAACCGGTTTTAGGAGGGTTGGCATCAGGAACGCAGTCGGATCGCGCGACTCAGCTTTTTCATAACACGAAGGTTTTGGATTCCGGTGCGGTTGGCATTTCAATCGGTGGGAAGGTGGGAATTGAATCGGCGATTTCTCAGGGATGTTTGCCGTTTGGAGACTCATTCACGGTCACAGCTGCGGAAAACAATGTTCTCAATGGTATCGCTAACCGCAATGCGTATGACGTGTTGAGTGACGCATTCGATGGGCTTCCAGATGCCATGAAGATGAAGTCGCGCGGCAATATTCACATCGGATTTGTGATCGATGAATACCAGGAGGAATTCGTCAGGGGAGATTTTTTAGTGAGAAATCTGATTGGTGCAGATCCCAAAGTGGGCGCTCTATTGGTAGGAGCAAGGCCGAGGGTCGGCCAAACGCTGCAGTTTCAGATGAGAGATCGGCACTCTGCCATGGAGGACCTGCGTGAGCGATTGGACCTTCTAACTGTAAGGATCAAAGGTAGAAGTGTGTATGGAGGCCTGTTAACGACCTGTACGGGCAGGGGGAATGCGTTTTTCAAAGTTTCCGATTTTGATGCGAGTACGATCCAAGACTATATGGGGCCTCTGGGAATGAGTGGTTTTTTCGGAAATGGTGAGTTCGGTCCAGTGGGGGGTGTAAACTTCGTTCATGGCTACACCGCTGCTGCAGCTTTTTTTGTGGAGCAATCGCTGGTTTGTAAAACACCTAGAACCCTTAGTGGGGGTGAAGGAAACTCGAATTTGGTGTAAGTAGTTGATAAATAGTAATTGATGTATATTAATTTCTGTTTATTTTTTTATTTTAAGTGTAAAAAGTGTGTAAAATACTAGGGTCTAATAGTGGAATCCCCTATATCTTTTTTTGAAGAAGTTTGGTAAATTAATTGTGAATTTTAATTAACGAACTGTTTCAACCAAATACAAAAATGGCCTTACTAAAAACACTCCTAACCCTCCTGGTCCTGGCATTTTTCGCGATCTCTTTTATGACGTTCGATCTAGCGTCTTTAAACCTCGATCTTCCAGTTGGAAGAATGCTTCACGATAATCCAATCGCAATCGCGATTGTAGGGGGAATAATATTGATAGCATTCGTTGCAGACCGCATGGTTGGCGGCAAGCACGCTTCCTGATCCGGAGCTGCCTATTTGATTAACACTAGATAGGATTAAAAAGGTCGCCTTTCGGGGCGGCCTTTTTTGTTGGCTGTTTGATGGGAGCGGGCTGGCGTTCCTGCCAGTCGGACCGAAAACCGGATAGGACCTGAAATTGTTGGCCCATGGTTGCCGGATGGATCAGTTGCATGAGGCTCTGACGATTCTTATCAAACCTCCCGGGGTTTGAGGAGATGACTCTTTGGATATGATCTGCCGCGTGTTTTACGAAGAACGCTTCCTGGCTTTCCACTGTTGTCTCGGTGAACCGGGCTTCCACCAAGATGTCTTTCAACCAATCCCAGCAAATATGGCAGGTGAGGTCTTGGACACCCGGTTGGGCTATTAAGTCAGGCGATTGTTTGTGCCTGTAATATGCACGGGCCGTGCCTTTGGGGAAATCGTGAGCGAGATGCGACCACGGTTTTCCGTAGTCGAACGCAACAAATAAGCCAGTCCAATCCAGGCTAGTGATCGTTTCGGCAAGCGGGATTGTGGCCAAGGGGAGGTCTATCGTGTATCCATCCTCCGCCTCGAGTGGGAGCTGATTTCGAAAGGCGGCAACTTCCGGGGAGAGTTTCGGGAGTATCGTTTCGGTTAATTCGTTCGATATAAGGTTCACTCCGAGCTCCACCCATTGTCCTCCCAGGTGAACCACACGATGAAATGGCTGCGCGTCAAACAGCTCGTTAGAAAACACGATGCAGGGGCCTTTGAAATCTATGGCGTCGCCCGGTCCGATTCTGATGTGATTCTGGAACGGGCACTCGTCAGGTTTCCACCATTCAGAATCTTTTTCGTATCCGATTTCTACAAAGGCCCAATCGCGGAGGTTTGTTTGCTTATCGGTATAGGCTTGAATCAGGTTTTTAACAGCCGCCAATACCAGGGCGCCGAACATGGGACCTATGCTCTGGGACGTATAAAAGTCGGTTTCATCGCTTCGTCCAACTCGATCGATATTCCTGGTGTAATAACCAAATTCAGGATCGTAGAGCGCATGTTGGATGAAGTCCTTATAGTTAAGCTGGTTGGTGGACGGGCTTGCGTCCCGCATTTTTTGAATCAACTTCAAGGAGTTTGGATGTTCCGATGATGCAGCCATTGTGAAAGACTTGAAAAACCAGCAATATTTTAGGGTAGTAAGCATAGTTGTTAAACGGTGCTTTTCGTTATGAGACGAGGATTTATTATGTTAGTGTTTTTTGCCGCTTTGATTCCGGTAGCAGCCTTGAGTCCGTTGGGGGATTTATTCGGAGGTTGGTTGATGCCTGGGCACCGAAGCGAAGCCCGCCATTTTCAACAGACACTGAATATGGTCGCTGATCATTTTGTGGGTGCTGAAGGTATCGATACCAAAGAGCTTACTGGTGAAGCAATTGATGGGTTATTAAAGTCGCTTGATGAGAATTCCGAGTATTTGCCAAAAAAGGAGGCCGTAGAATTTGAGATAGAAACCGAACAGCGGTACGGGGGGATCGGTGTCGAGGTCGAGTGGTCAGACGATCGAGTTACGATAGTGTCTCCGTTTGAAGGCAGCCCGGGCGAGCTGGTTGGTTTGCTGCCGGGAGATCAGATCGTTCGGGTAGAAGGCGACTCGATGGATGGGAAAAAATACCGGGAAGTGATCGAGCTGCTTCGCGGACCGGCAGGAAGTAATATTCGATTTTCTATATTTCGCCCGTCCGATAAATCGGTTTTGGATAAAGAGGTGACACGTGCCGTTATCAAGGTGGATAGCGTTCGAGGTGTTGAGATGATCGAGCCCGGGATCGGTTATATTCGAATTACCCAATTCGGCACCCACACCTTTGAGGAATTTGACGCTGCTCTGGAAGAGCTGGAGGGCGAAGGGCTCGAAGGGCTGGTGCTTGATCTGAGAAATAATCCAGGTGGCGTTTTGTCCGCCGCTGTCTCCGTTGCGGGTGAGTTTTTCGAAAAAGGAGAAACCGTGGTTTACACCAAAGGCAAGGACCAGTCTCATGATAAGTTCTATCGGTCGGATTCACCGATGAGGGACGGCGACTATCCGATCGTGGTATTGGTAAACAATGGCAGTGCGAGTGCTTCAGAGATTGTCGCCGGGGCCTTGCAGGATATCAGGCGAGCGCACCTGGTAGGAACCAAAACGTTTGGCAAGGGATCGGTTCAGACGATTTTTCAGTATCAGAGCGGGGATGCCATGCGGTTGACGACTGCGATGTTTTTTACTCCGGGCGGACGAGTCATACATAAGCAGGGAATCGAACCGAATGTGGTTGTACCGGTTGAGCTGGAAGATTTTCGCAAATTAATGCTCCAGCGCAGGTATTTAAAGGGATTGGGGAGTCTTGCTTTTGTTCAGAAGTATGGCTTTGACCCGATCGAGGATAAGCAACTTGAGGTGGCACTGAAGGTAGTGCGGGGAAAGTTCTTTCCGTAGTCAAACGGGCTGTGTTTCTAAGACTTTCAAATTCGTATTTTCATCAGGAAATTGTGCGTGCACTCAGAAATTAAGTTCTCTAGGGTTCGCCGCTTTTATGGAAAAGGTCTTACAGTTACTAGTTGAGGGCGAGTCTCTTAATACTAAGCAGATGGCGCAGGTGTTGAATTATTCTGAGGAAGAAGTGGAAGGGCATCTCGATGAGCTTAAAAAGAAAAACATTCTCCTCGGATGGCGTCCGGTCTTCAATCCGTCCTCGGAAATCGACGAGATTGTCCGTGCGGTCATTGAGGTAAAATTGAAGCCAGAACGTGGTGGAGGATTTGATAAACTCGCTGAGCGTATAAGCCGCTTCGATGAAGTAGAGAGTTGCTACCTGATGTCTGGAGGATATGATTTACAGGTAGTTGTAAAAGGAAAACAACTACGGGCAGTTGCCGCCTTTGTATCTGAGCGCCTAGCTACGATTGATGGTGTGCTTTCCACTTCAACCCATTTTCTATTGAGAGCCTACAAGGAGCAGGGGTTCTTACTGCCGGGGCTTGTAGGAGATTCTGAAAAACCCAAAGTTAGCCCGTGAACACAGCTGAAACTAAGACGTCCTTTGTCGCCGATCATGTTCGCGATATGCCTCGGTCAGGCATTCGCGATTTTTTTGAATTGGTGCAGTCCGCGGACGATGTCATCTCGCTGGGAATCGGTGAGCCTGACTTCGTAACCCCTTGGCATATTCGTGAGGCTGCCATCTATGCGTTGGAAAAAGGTAAGACGAGCTACACGTCCAATTTGGGTCTGCTGAAGCTTAGGAAGTCTGTTTCGAAGTATATAGCGAAGCATTTCGAAGTGGAGTATAGCTCTGATGACGAAATCCTAATCGCGGTTGGAGTGTCAGAGGCGCTTGATATCGCGTTGCGCGCTACGGTGAACCCCGGGGACAAAGTGATGTATCATGAACCCTGCTACGTTTCCTATCATCCTTCGGTATTAATGACGCACGGTATAGGTGTGAGGGTTCCTACTTCTGAGGAAGACAACTTCGCGTTGAACCCGAAGCGCTTGTGGGAAAATTGGGAGCCAGGTGTTAAGGTATTAATGCTTAATTTTCCCACCAACCCGACTGGTGGGACGGTAACTCACGAGCAGTTGCTTGAAATCGCTCGGTTTGCTCAGGAAAAAGATATTTTGGTGATAAGCGATGAGATCTACTCAGAGCTTACCTTTGAGGGTGGGCATACGTCGATCGCGAGTCTTCCGGGAATGCGAGATCGCACGATATTGCTACACGGTTGTTCGAAAGCATTTGCAATGACGGGTTTCCGGATCGGATTTGCATGCGCTTCTCCTGAGCTTACTGAGGCCATGATGAAAGTGCATCAATACAGTATGTTGTGTGCGCCCATCCTGAGTCAGGAAGCTGCGATCGAAGCGTTGGAAAACGGTACGGAAGCCGTTGAGCGTATGAAGGAGCAATATCATCGCCGGCGAGACCTCGTTGTACGGAGGTTAAACGAGGCGGGTCTGAAGTGTCACCTGCCGAAAGGAACATTTTACGCATTTCCGTCGATTAAATCTACTGGCCTGGACTCGAAAGATTTTTCTTATAAGCTATTCGAGAGCAAGCGAGTAGCTGCAGTTCCCGGGAATGCATTTGGGCAAAGTGGAGAAGGATTTATCCGTTGTAGTTACTCGACCAGCTATGAAAATCTAATTCTAGCGACTGACCTGATTGAGTCGTTCGTGCAGGAGCTGTAGGGTCTCCTGATGTTTAAAATTCGAGTATTCGAGTTGCTGCTAACATAGCTGTTTTTTATTTTAAGTTGGTTTATTTCTGGTGAGTTGTTATCAGAAGCCGTTTTTCCAATGGAATTCACGCAAAAAAGTGTCGCCCTAGTAGGTAGACCAAATGTCGGCAAAAGCCGTTTATTTAATGCCCTGACGGGTCGCCGCCTATCGATCGTACACGACCGACCGGGGGTTACTCGAGACGTGGTTTCCTATGAGCTGGATTCTGGCCATACCCTTATGGATACCGGCGGAATCGGCATAAAACCGGAGATGACACCCGCCTTGATTCAAACTGCGGCGGAGCAGCAGGTAGATTTTGCGATCACTGCAGCCGATATGATTCTATTCGTGACCGATGGACTCGATGGGTTGACGCCTCTCGATGAAATGGTTGCGGCGCATCTCCGAGCGAGCGGAAAGCCAGCCTGGGTAGTTGTAAATAAAATCGATGGGCCTGAGCATGACTTTAAGATCCACGAGTTTAGGAAGCTGGGGCTGAAGGGAATCATGTTCACATCCGCTGAGCACCGGCGGGGTATAAACGAGCTTCGGGAGTTTATTGTGGAGACGTTGGGTGAAGCTCCGCGCCATGATTATAGTGATGATTCCCGGATAAAAATTTCCTTTGTCGGTAGGCCGAATGTGGGAAAGTCGTCTCTCTGCAATTCGCTGCTTCAGGAGGAGCGAATGATTGTCAGTGAAATCGCTGGAACCACGCGCGACGCGGTTAGCCAGGATTTGGATTTTGAGTCAAAATCGGGCGATCTGTTGGAATTTAGTTTAATCGATACGGCCGGACTTAGGCGAAAAACAAAGGTGATCGATCCCGTTGAGTATTTCTCGGCAGTACGTGTCGAAGAGACGATCGCGCGCAGCGACGTGGTCTTTTTGGTGTTGGACGCCATGGAAGGTGTCACGAAACAGGATAAATTGATTGCTGGCGAAATTCTCAATAAGGGTAAGGGGATCATCGTGCTGGTGAACAAATGGGACCTGGCTGTTGAAACCTTTGAGCAATATACGTTGCCGGGGTATAAAGATCTTTTTGATTTTAAGAAGAAATTTGCCAAGTCAGTGAGGGAAGAAATTTTCATTCTGCCCGAATCGCCCATTTTATTCGTATCAGCGCTTACCAGCCTGCGCGTTGACGATATTTTGGAGGGGGCTTCCTCCATTTATAAGAAATTGTTTACTCAGGTTCCAACGGGAAGACTGAACCAGGTGATGAAGCGTTACATGGATCAAAGCCCGCCACGGCTGATCAAGAAGATCCGGTTTAAGGTCTACTATGCGGTACAGATTTCTACCCGCCCAATTAAATTTAAGCTATTTTGTAACCAAGCCGGGCGATTGGACGATTCTTATAAACGGTTTTTGCAGGGCAAGCTGTTGGATGAATTCCAATTGCATGGATGTCCGTTGTTGTTCGATTTGGAAGGAAAGAAACCACCGAAAAAGTTTTCTTAGGCGGATTTCGGTGGTAACGTGTGTGTGTCACGAAGGTAGGAAATAATATGTCAGTAGTTTCACCAGTGAGAATGGTCTTTATGGGTTCGGATGAGATAGCGATTCCGACATTGGACTACTTGGCCGGAGCCTCGAATTTGATCACGCTTGAAGCGGTCTACACTCAGCCAGATCGGGCACGTGGCCGTGGAAAGAAAATTCAGCCTAACGCCATTAAGTCTTGGGCACTGGAACGGTCACTCTCTGTCATTCAGCCGGAATCGTTCGGCGCTGAAGAGGTGGAGGCCTTGGAGAAACTTCGGCCAGATATTGTATTGGTGATGGCTTATGGCCATTTGCTTCCGCAGGTGGTTCTGGATATCTCGAAGCTAGGTATCTACAATATACATACCTCCCTGTTACCGGAGCTTCGGGGAGCTTCGCCAATTGAGACCGCCGTTGCCTCTGGTTTTGCAGAGAGCGGTGTGAGCTTGATGCAGCTTGTGATGCGAATGGACGCCGGCCCGATTTGTGGGCAATCGGTTGTTCCGATCTCACCGCTGGAAACCGGTGGAACTTATCGGAAGAAGTTGGCAGATGCGAGTCCGCAACTGCTGAGTGAGTATCTAGTGTCGATGGTAGACGGTTCTATTGAAATTAAGGAGCAGGTCGAAGCTGCATCCACTTATTGCCGCCTGCTCGTTAAGCAGGATGGGCAGTTGGATTTTCGCCGCTCGGCCAAATTGTTGGCTTCGAGAATCAATGGTCTTAACCCCTGGCCTGGATGTTTTGTGAAATTGGATGGGGAAGTGTTAAAGGTCGGATCAGCAACATTTCAGCCGGATGAAAGTGCGGGCGATTCGGGAGCGGTCGTAAGCAGTGACTCGGATGGAGTAGCCGTTGCCACAGGCGATGGTATCTTAAGATTACTTACTTTGCAAAAGCCGGGTGGAAAGCTGTTGGAGGTCTCAGACTTTTTGCGTGGCTATCCGATCGAGGTAGGATCGCGTTTTGAGAATCAGGAAATGCATCCTTTGATTTCAAAGAAACCTGTTTCCCATAAAAGAGTCTTTCAACTTTATCAGAAACCATAGTATGTCTTTAGTGTTCTGACGTTTTTGGGTATTTCTATTTATGAAGCTACATCGTATCGGCCTTTTTATTATTTTTATTACTACTTCCAGTATGGGTGTTTGGGGGCAGACTTATTCTCAGCCTACTCGGATGCCAGGCGGAACTGGACCGCAAAGAGCGAGTCTGAGTCAGGATGTAGCCTTACTAAAGGAGCAGCTTGGAGAAATGCGTTTTGAGGTTGAGCGGTTGTTACGCGAGAACGAGGCGCTCACGCTGCGAATGAATAAAATTGAAGCCCAGAGCTCATCGGCGGTGAGTGATGTGGTATTTCGGCAGGAACTTTCATCGCTTCGAGCTGAGTTTAATAGGCTCAGTAAGTCTCAACGGGAAGAATTGGCGGCGCAGATCACTCAGCAAATTCGGGCGTTAGCCAAAGAGATAGAAAAGCAACCTGTCTCGACGAGTGCGAGTTCAGCGCCCAGTTCACGGATCGTTACAAGTTTTGACGATACCGTGTATCCTAAATCTGGAATTTTCTACGTGGTAAAGTCCGGTGATACGCTTTCCAAGATTGCGACGAGTGTTGGTTCGCGGATCTCCTACATTATCCATGCGAATAAGATCCCGGATCCCGATCGTCTCCAGGTCGGTCGCGAGCTTTTTATTCCAATCGACAATCCCAACTAATATTTAATGGCGAAGCGTAAAACAGGACTAGGTAGAGGGCTCGGTAGCCTTATCTCAGGCGGTGTATCTAAATCTGGACCAGCCAAAAAGGCTGCTAAGAAAGTTGCTGCAAAAAAGGCAAAAGCGAGTAAACCGGTAGCGGAAGCCTCTGCCGAACCTTCAGGTAACGGTTTTCTAGAGCTTCCGATTGCTTCGATTGAGCCAAATCCTTACCAGCCAAGGCGAGATTTCGTTGAAGAGCATTTAAGGGAATTGGCAGAGAGTATTCGTTCAGAAGGGCTGCTTCAGCCGATTGTTGTTCGAAAAGTCGGAGAGAATTATCAGCTAATCGCTGGTGAAAGGCGTTGGCGTGCGTGCCAGCAACTCAAGCTCAAGACGATTCCGGTTAGAGTAGTCGAAGCGAGTGATGCGTCCTCTGCGACATTGAGTCTGATCGAAAATTTACAACGCGAAGGATTGAACCCGATTGAAGAAGCTCTGGGTTTCGCTAGTTTGTTGCGTGATTTTGATCTTACCCAGGAGCAGGTCGGTGAGCGGGTTGGGAAGGGTAGAGCAACCATTGCCAATGCTCTGAGACTCCTCCATCTAGAAACAGATATTCAAGGCTTCCTGAGGAAAGGGCACTTGTCCACTGGCCATGCGAAAGTGTTACTGGGGGTCGAAGATCCTGCTCAGAGAAATATACTTGCCCGTCGTGTGGTTGAGGAAGGATCCAGTGTTCGCGAAACGGAGCGTTTGGCCCGACTCTTGAAGGATTCGAGAGGGCAAGCGGTTAATAAGACTACTGTATCAAGGCCGGCGGGCGAGCAGGCAGCGATTAAAGAGCTGGAAGATAAGATATCTAAACGTTTCAAAACACGTGCATCTATCAAACACGCCCCCAAGAAAGGTCGTATTGTGGTCGAGTATTTTGGGAATGATGATCTAGCTCGTATCCTCGAAGAGATGGGCGTAGAATCCTAGGGCAGGATTTGACTTGCACTGTGGATACTCGGTGAGCAATTTAGCACGTTTTTTCTTAAGAGCGCTTTCATGAATATTATAATAGCCATTTTCAGCTTCATATTGATCCTTCTTTGTCTTTTCACAGTTCTCGTTGTGATGGTTCAAAAACCCAAGGGAGATGGTGGAATGGGCGCCGCGCTTGGAGGTGGTTCGATGGAGGCCGCTCTGGGGGCTGAAACGAGTTCCCTCCTTACGCGGATAACAATCTACGTGGTAATTGGATTTTTCGTTCTCACGTTTGTGCTCTACCTCGGTAACATCTCGGTCAATAAGGGGGTAGTTGAGGAAAATAATGAGACTCTGTTGAGCGAAATCGTAGAAGAGACTGCTGCAGAAGCAGAAGCAAATGCCAGTGCAGCAGACAGTGCGCTTCAGCAGGTTCTTGAGCTGAATCAGGAAGCTGCGACTGACGTAGAAGCATCAACTGAAGAGGTCGTCGATCAGGCAGAAGCTACTGCTGAAAAAGTTGGAGCAGAGTCAGAGAAAGCTGTGAACCCCTAATTAGGGAATCCTGCAACATGGGCAAGATTGTGGGGTCCTATGGCTTCATGACTTCTGTTAGGCGTCTATCCCTCTGTATTATTCTGCTTAGTGTCGTTGCTTCGGGCATCGGTTTTGGGCAAGGGTCCTTACGACGTCCCAAGGTTGAGTTACTTCGAGAAATAGATCTGGAGGAAGGGAAGCTCAGGTTAAACGCTTTCCGGCAAATGTGGCTGGAGGGGGATTTCAGTCTGAAGTATTCGCTGCAGTACATTCCGCGCAGGGGCAAGCGACAAGAGATAGGTGGAACACTATGGAGTACAAATTCTCCGAATGGTCCCATTTCATTGATACAAATTCATACCGAACCAGAGACTCAGCTATTTCTGAAGAATGGACCATTCGCTTCGGTCTCAGAGAGAGAGGTCTCTCATGACAAATGGGAGGAAGTCAAAACCGAGCAATGGTTTGAGCCGGTTGATGAATCGGTAACGATCACGCCATTCGATTTGATGATGCCCTTTGTGTATTGGAACGAATGGAGTTATGAAGGCGTTACAAAGGTAAGAGGGCGAGTGGCACACGCGTTTTTGATGGTTGCCCCGGATGACCTCGCCTCAAATCCGCTGGGCCTTTACGGTGTCGTAGTTTTCCTGGATGAAAGCTTTAATGCCATGCTGAAGGCAGATTATGTGACTAAGGATGAAGTGATCCTTAAATCCTTTCGGTTATTGGACCTTAAGAAAGTGGATGGTGTCTGGTTGCCGAAGACCGTTGATTTTTTGAATGAAGAGACGAGGAATAAAACCCGACTGATCGTGAGAGAGGCTGCGATGAATAGAGACTTTAGTGACCTTCCTTTTAGTAAGGGAGTTATGTTAGGCGATGTACCCGAAATTCCACTATCAGAGTACCAGCCTGTTCGCTGACTCAATTTGTAGAAATAAGCGTTAATTGAAGTTGGCTAAGTAAAACTCGTGATGGATTTGATTAAGCCTAGTGTATTCTCTCATACCTGAGCGATGTATTTGAAATTTGGTTGCACCAGTCGTAGATTCGATAAATAAAAGCGAAATCCTATCTTGAAAAAGATAACATAGTCAGAATACTAATCGAGAATCGCGCTCCTTAATCTCAAAATAGATTTATCTGTTGCGCAAAACACCCACCATTAAAAAAGAAAAGGCACAAAGAACCATGGCAGTTAAAAAGACATCCGCAACGGCGCCATTGACCTTCGATATAGGAGGTAAGCTATTAGATAAAATAGAAACCCTGCAAAAACGGTCAGGCGCATCTTCCAAGAGCGAAGTTATTCGTTTCGCTCTTGCTGAGTTTGATTTTAGTACGGTTCAAATCGAAGCTAAGTCTAGCAAGCAAATTTCAGTTCGTTTATCTAACAAAGCAAAGAACGAACTCATTCGCGCTTCTAAGAAGTTAAAAGTAAGCGTTGGAGAATTGCTTCGTTTGAGCGTTGAGTCGCTTCCTAAGAAGATAGCTGCAGGTTCTCTTGCACCCGCGAAACCGGCTCCTAAAAAAGCCGTCAAGAAGGCCGCTCCTAAAAAGGCTGCGAAGAAAGCCGTCAAGAAAGCCGTCAAGAAAGCCGCTCCTAAAAAGGCTGCGAAGAAAGCCGTCAAGAAAGCCGTCAAGAAAGCCG
>CALGUT010000192.1 GCA_937920335.1 uncultured Opitutales bacterium | reverse complement strand
CCGTTGGGCAGCTACGGACTGCATGTAGGCATCCTGGTTTTGGGCAGCCCCTGAGAGGACAGGATTATCTACGTCCCAAACGATAGGTACACGGCGACGCATCGGACCATAGACCATGCGTTGAGCGGGAGTCGGTGACTCGATCTGGTCGTCGGGCCGGCCGAGAAATTCGGCTATGAGTTCCCGTTCGGGAAGGAGCAGAGTTTCTATCAAGTGGGTAGTTAAAAATCCATCCTGACCCACGGCACCCGGTGTGAGGGATAGCTCGGCGATCTTTCTGGATATGATATTGAGGTCGGCAGCAGCCTGTCCGTCCCTACCTAACACTTGGAAGAAACCGGTATCATCCATCAGGTGATAGTCATCGTGGCCGGCATGTACGTTCAAAGTCGTTTTGGTGATCGCCCGACAGCCCACGTTGAGGATGTAGGGGAGTCGCTTGCCGACCGCCCCGTAGAGAGATTCGTGCATGTAGGCGATTCCCTGGCCAGAGGAGAAGTTAGACGCCCGAAGCCCCGTCATTGACATCCCAGCGGTGACTCCCGCAGCGGCATGCTCACCCTCGGGTTCTATAAAAATGAGCGGCTTACCGGATATATTGATATGCCCCTTGGCTGTTTCTTCAGCCCAGTATTCGCCCATTTGGGTGGAGGGTGTGATCGGGTAGGCTCCGGCTGCGTCGCTCGACTCGCGTTCGCACATAATGACAGCGGTGTTTCCATCCATTGCCACAGGGATTCCGGGGTATTTTACTTTGAGTTGTTGTGCAGCCATTTTATTGAGCGTTGAGTTTTAAAAAGTGAATTATTGGCAAAGCCTGGTTAGTGGGTGGGTTCTATGGGTAAGGGTTCTTTACGAATGATTTTTCGGGCAGCGGCTCCTTTCGTCGCGGCATGATTTTCAAGCCATACAATGGCTCCGGTAGGGCATCTCTGGATCGGAAGTTTCGAGGCCAGCCGGTTTCTTGAATAGTCGATGGTTGCGAGATTGTCTTTAATAGAGATCAGCCCATCGGGTGCGTCGGATGCGCAGCGTGCGCAACCGGTGCAGGCCACCTCACATTCCGCCAGTGCCTGATCGCCTTCTGCCAGACTTTTGCAAGCCACCCAGAGTTGGTGGCTAACCGGTTGAAGGGAAAACAGGTCTAGTGGGCAGGCGACTACGCAGTCATTGCAGGCCACGCATTTGTCCTCGTCGACTACCGGAAGTCCGTGGGTATCCATGTGGATTGCGTCAAAGTCACAGGATACGTCGCAGTCGCCGAGGCCCAGACACCCCCAAGAGCAGGCCTTTCCGCCGCCGCCGACAGCGACTGCTGCCCGGCAAGTTTTTAAACCACTGTAAACGGCTCGCATTTTCGCTACGTGGTTGCCACCCGCGCAGGCCAATCGAGCCACTTTCTTTTCTTCATCGCTTAGTTCCACGCCCAGGTAGCCCGCGATAAAGGCCGTCATGTCACGTGAACTCACCGTGCACTGGCTGGGGTTGGCCGCTCCCTGGACACAGGATTCTGCAAAGGCCCGGCATCCGGGGCTACCGCAGGCACCACAATTGGTGTTGGGTAACATCTCCTCAACCTCATCGATGCGGGGGTCTTCCGCGACGTGTAGCTTGCGGTTAGCAACCGCGAGTACCGAGGCCAGTACTAAGCCCAACCCTCCTGAAAAGAGGAGTGTGTTGGTGATGTATACTGCGAGGTCTTCGAACAAGGTGAGTATCTGTTGTAATTAAGTGATAATGGGAAAGTGTTGGGTTCTGGTAAGTTCGCCTTGTTTGGAGACGAAGAGGGCATCGACATCCGTCATGGATTCGATGAGTTGGCGTCCTTTTTGAAGTCCAAGAACGAATACCGCCGTGGATAATGCATCAGCCTGCAGTGCGGTGGGCGCTGCTACGGAAACGCTGGAAAGTTCGTTCGCCGAGAGGCCGCTGTGAGGGTCTAATAAATGGTGGTGCTGATAACCGCTACCGAAGCGCGTTTCATAATCGCCCGAGGTGGCAAGGCAGCGTCCGTGCAGGGCTGCCTGGGCGAGGAGTTCGTCTGACACGCGTGGGTGTTTGATACCGATTGACCAGTCTCGATCTTGACCATGATTTCCCAGGGTTGCTATTTCCCCCGAGTCAATCAGTGCATGTTCAATACCGTAGGATCTTAGAGCGCGGACGGCTACATCGGAAGCGAAGCCCTGGGCGATTCCGTTCAAGGTGATTTCTGTATGGTCGCCTAGCAGCTCAATGCTGTCCTGAGTGATTTTAAGATTTCTCCAGTCGACCCGTTTCAGGATTTCGGCGAGGGCATTCGAGTCTGGCAATTCGCCAGCCGCTGCAGATTCAGCGTAGGCGCAGTAGAGAGGTTGAACGGTTACATCAAAAGCTCCCCCTGTTGTTTCAGAGAGCTGGACTGCTTCTTGAAGGACTTCTACCAGATAAGGATGGGGATGCACCAGTTTACCGGTGCGGTTTAGCTGGCAGAGCTGGCTGTCCTTTCTGTAAAGGCTCATCTGCTGTTCGACCCGATCAATTTCTTTGAACGCATGGTCGATCGCCTCGTTAGCCACCTTCATGTCCTGATGGTATACCGTGAGCGAAACTCGGGTCCCCAAAGCCTGGGAGGATCGGGAAATCTTGGCGAGGAGCCCGGTTGTTTTGAAGGGGGCGTTCGGTGTGGACACATAGGAGTTTGACTTCCATCCGGTCCATCCGAGGGCGGCTCCGCCCACCAGAGATAGAATAAAATTGCGGCGTTTCATAAACACTTTCGCTATGTAATGATCGGTTAAAATACTATGGCCGAAATAACATCCTGCTCACCTTACCGGAGATGGTATAAGAGGACTTAATTGTCCAAAACAGATTCAGTGGTAACCGCCGGATTTTAAGCTGCGAGCCTTGACGGATTTTGGAAAACGGATCGTGTTCTGGGTCTTTCAGTAGACGGTTTGGGTATGGGGAAATACCAACTCGTTGGAGGAGCGTTGAGGGGGACGAGTTGCTTGCTTGAGAGGAAATGACCTCCACCCGTTTACCGGATGGAGGCCCAAAGTTTTTATCTGTCGGTTTGTGCTTCTAGGATCCGGCTACCATTTGCTTGCCGATGGCCTTCGCACCTTCGTCATCGACTACCGGTGATACCTCAATGTCCATAGAGCGATTCCAAGCGAGTGCGTAGGCTGCAATTGCTTCAGCGGTGTCTGCTTCCATAATGGCGACTCCCGTACCGCTTGCCAAGTCGTGCCAACGACCAATCAGTTTGAGGTGGTCACCCATCATAGCTTGTTCTTGATCGGCAGGCATTTGGGCAAACATGGCCAGTGTTTCATGTCGTTTTTCTTCGTGGAGGGTGAATTGTATAAGGAATTTCATGGAGTGTATTTGTGGTTTATTGACTTATGATTAGTTGCCCAGATTAAGGTGGCTCTAGCATCATCGGTTTTGGAAGTAGGTACTTCAAGTGTTTCTTGGTCTGGACGGCGAATTTGGTGTGATATTGACCAGGGTCGCTGTTTCTTATAACCGCTGTATGCCGTGTCCTCGGGTAGGGCAGTAGCCTCCGGCTGCGCCGATATCGGATGGGAGCGGAGCTGTTACTTGGGCAATTGTGCGGGATTAAGTTGATCCGGTCGAATCGTTCCCTAATCATTCTTATAACCATCTAACTTATGAAAGCACTCGTACTAAAAGAAGTTCATCAACCGTTGGCATTGGAAGAGCGTCCTGACTTGGAAGCGGCTTCCGGGCAAGTCGTCGTTCAGCTCAAGGCAGCTGCGTTAAACCGTCGTGATTTTTGGATCACGCAAGGGCTTTATCCCGGAACCAAGGCGGGAGTCATTCTGGGATCTGACGGTGCCGGTGTGGTTTCGAAAATCGGCGACGGTGTGGATGCAGCGTGGTTAGGTAGAGAGGTCATCGTTAATCCGAGTCTAGATTGGGGAGACCGCGAGGAGGCCTTCGGTGATGCGTTTTCGATACTCGGTCTGCCGGTCGATGGAACCTTTGCTACTGAGTTGGTGATTCCTGAGAGCCAGCTTCATGACCGACCAACTCACATGAGTTGGGAGGAAGCGGCTGCGCTCCCGCTCGCGGGATTGACTGCCTACCGTGCCTTGTTTTCTCAAGGTGGATTGGAGTCTGGAGAAACCGTTTTAGTAACGGGTGTTGGCGGTGGTGTGGCTACCTTTGCACTTCAGTATGCTATCGCCGCCGGAGCCAACGTGTGGGTGACGTCTTCGTCGCCAGATAAGATCGCTCGAGCCGTCGAGTTAGGCGCTAAAGGTGGTTTTCTCTATACGAATGACGAGTGGGCAAAAGCGTTTGTAGAACAGGCTGGGGCACCCAGTCTAATTATCGATAGTGCTGCGGGTTCAACCTACGATACCTCGATCGATGTCGCTGCA
>CALGUT010000191.1 GCA_937920335.1 uncultured Opitutales bacterium | reverse complement strand
ATTGATGAGGATATCGACCGAGCCGAATTCCTCATTTACCGCGTTTACGGTGCTATTGACTTGGTCCTCGTCTAATACGTCGCACGCGATACCAAGCGTTTTTCCTTCACCGACCGCATCAATGAGCGACACGGCTTCAGCGTTTTTGTCGGCGTCGCGAGCTGCCACGGCTACCGATGCACCCGCCTCAGCGAGCGCTTTTCCCATTTCGATACCCAACCCACGGTTTCCACCGATAATGAGGGCTGAGCGGTTAGTGAGCTTAAACTGATCAAGAATCATACACCTCTTATAAACGGACCTTGAACAAAAGGTTGAGAAAAATCGTTCCTAAAAAGCAGATTACTTACCCAGTTCTTCAAGGGCCTGGTTTATGCGAGCTAAAGTGTTGAGACCTTGAGTCCAGGATTCTGGAAGTTGGTCGAACTTACCTTGTGCTGCGATAAGCAACCCGAGCACCATTCCCCGAGCCGCGTTGTCCCCCCCCGCCAAGGCGTTGTGCTGAAGCATCTCGACAGGATGATCCTCATAGGTGAGGGCCATCCAAACCGTCAGCGGCAGTGCATTACTGATATTACAGGATTGCCCGAGTCCGGAAATAGATTCGTCCGCACTCTTCTTAAGTGCACGCACCCCTTTTCGATAGCTGATTCCAAATTCTTGGGTGTAAGTCCTCTGCTCAACCGCCGCTTCAAATGCATCTCTGAAACCAACGCCCTTTCTCAGCAAATAGAGAGTCCTTACTAACCATTCGGCAGAGTCGCTGACGAGAGGATCGCCATGCGTCGCTTCTACGTAGGAGCGCGCACCCGTGATTTGCTCATCAAGTGCTGTATCACTCAGGAAAGCAAGCAACGGCCCCAATCTGGAAACCGCCGAGAAATCGTGGCTCCTGGACGGATTGTGAATTCCCTTTTCGTGGTTGGCCAAGGTGTCGCTGGTAGCACTATCCTTGTAGGAATTGGGATCTAAAGCCCAGTAGGCCTTCCAATCCTCGAGCCAATTCTCCTGAGACCAGGACTTCCGTTTGGTCAGAGATTCTAGAAGCACTAAGGCCTGATCCCCATGATGAGTCAGGTCGCCTGCCCCCTTGCCTCCGTGATAACCGGAACGAGGGGCTTCAAGAGCTGAGACGCCATCCGGCAAACATTCAGTGATCTGATCTCGATCGTAAATCCAGTGACTACCTAGGCAAACACTGTCCGCCACAAATGTGACAAGAACCATATCGCGATCCACAGTATTGGAAACGATCGGCACAACGGCTCCTTCGGATTCTGGTGTATTGAAATTATTCATGAGCAATGAGTCGTCTTGTTTGACGAGTTCTATACAGAAAAAAGATTCCTCCTATTCGCAAACCAACTTCGGATTTATCTGGCACTTGAACCTATCCCGATTTGTATCATAAAGGAATGGCTTGGAGCATTGGCATTGATATTGGCGGGACAGCGATCAAAGCGATTGCCGTCCACAAAGATGGAACGGTCATTGATCGCATAACCCGACCGACCAACGACAACAGTGATTCGCTGGCAGACTGGGTCGCCCACGGCAAATCGGTGATCGAAGAATTCGAATCTATCCGAGGCGAATCTGCTAAACACGTAGGCCTTTGCGCCCCAGGTCTGGCGGATACCCAACAACGTTGGATCTCTTACCTCCCGAAACGTCTGGAAGGCATAGAGGGTTTCGATTGGTCAAAGGCCTTGGGGAGAGACTTCAAGGTCCCTGTCCTCAACGACGCCCACTCGGCTCTCCTCGGAGAAAGTTGGATTGGGGCTGCTCAAGAACAACAAAACATAGTCCTACTAACCCTCGGAACCGGCGTCGGTGGTGCTATTCTTGCCGATGGAAGGCTCCTCAAAGGGCACATTGGACGAGCCGGACACCTCGGCCACATGAGTCAGGATATCGACGGTCCCCAAAGCATCGCCAACATGCCAGGAGCCATCGAAACTATGATTGGAAATGCTACAGTGGGTGCCCGCTCAAACGGTCGTTTTTCTTCTACACGCACACTCGTAGATGCCTACGAAGCAGGCGATCCTCTAGCATCCGAAATCTGGCTGACATCGATCCGAGCCCTCGGCTGCGCCATCGCCTCTTATATCAATATTCTGGACCCCGAAGTCGTAGTTGTCACGGGTGGCATCACGACTGCCGGCGATTCGTTGATGACTCCATTGCTCAAAGTTCTCGACGAAGTGGAATGGCGACCCGGCGGACATCGGGTACCGATCGTCTTTGGCAAGCTCGACATGTGGGCAGGCGCGATGGGAGCTGCCTACGCCGCCTTGAATCCGAAATCGTTGTAAGCGATGAAAGTCTGTCAACTATTCGATGCCTGCGCGACAACCTACGACGCAAATCGCCCCCAATTAGTCCCGGAGTTTGAATCCTTTTACGGTAC
>CALGUT010000190.1 GCA_937920335.1 uncultured Opitutales bacterium | reverse complement strand
CCGAGACTTATTTCTGATACTTGAATATCGGAGTTTCCTAACCGTCGGTAGTTCATAAATCAGTCAAAGAAAAATACATTGATAGATGGCTACTATTTGTAAACATCCATCCTTTCTCCAAGCTCTAGAGCTGAGGAATATTTATTACCTTATGAATCTACCTTTCAAATTCCGACATATTCCTAACTTATGGCATCGATTCTTCGCGATCTTCCTCTTTGCCACCAGCGTCAACTCGCGGCTCAGTGCAGATGAAGAAACAATCGAGCTCGCCACCCTGCAAGTCGTCGCAGACCGTGCATTCGAGACACAGTTCGGAATACCTGCAGAAGTCTTGCTCGGAGACTTTGAGACCTCGCTTTCTCTCGACGGTGCGCTGCGTAAACTCTCGTCGGTCGATACTTTCCGTTCGGTAGATTCATTTACCGCTCACCCGACCACACAGGGCGTACGCTTTCGCCACACGGCGACCAATGCGACCTCACGGGCACTCCTGCTTGTAGACGGGGTTCCTCAGAATGATCCATTCGGTGGCTGGATCTATTGGAATAAGCTCCCGTCCGAAAGTATTAGTTCTCTAGAAACGTTTACCATAGGTTCGGTCCCTTCCTGGGGAAACTATAGCTCCGGGGGTGCGATTCACCTAACAACTCAATCCCCGTTCATCGACGAAACCCGCTTCGCCTTGCAAGGGGGATCCTTCAACACCGTAAAAGCCACCCTACTCCATAACGCTACCATCTCGGAAAATACCGGCATCTCCGTCGAAGGTCGGCTTTTTAGCACCGATGGCTACACGGTTGTGCGGCCCGACCAACGAGGTCCAGTCGATCGGGATTCAGAATCTGAATACGAGTATTTGCGACTCCAACTGGCTCACAACATCAATGATGACTGGCAGTGGGCATTAACCGGTCAATATTTCGATGAAGAGCGTATCAATGGAACTGAACTCTCTCCCAATTCTACCCAAGCGACTGATCTTTCATGGACACTGACCAAGGAAGCCAGTGCGGGCCCGGGGTTCAGCCTGGTCACTTTTTACCAAGACCGTGATTTCCAAAATATATTTACCTCAGTGAATGAGGACCGGACCTCGGAACGGCAGGTGCTGGATCAATACGCAGTTCCAGCAGAAGCGTTGGGTGGGCAGGCCACTGTTTTCTGGGAAGGAAATGACACCCTAAACTTTCTGGCAGGCGCAGACTTTAAAGAGTCCGAGGGCAGTGCCAATGAGCTTAACAGGAATTTGGGTGCAGGATTTACCCGTGAGCGACAGGGAGGCGGCAAACAGTCATTTCTAGGGGCATTTCTCACCGCTCAATTACTACCGGATGAAAATAGCACCTTGGAAGGTACTCTGCGAGTCGATCACTGGAAACAGAAGGCTGGCTTCCGCAAGGAGTTTAACCTGGAGACAGGAGACCAAACCCGAGACACGGAATACCCTTATCGTTCTGGGGAGGTTGCCTCCCTCAATACCCGGTATAGCCGGCAGCTTGACGAAAACTGGAGTTTTAGTGCATTGGTTTTCCGTGGGTTCAGAGCTCCAACGCTGAACGAACTATACCGCCCGTTTCGCGTCCGAAACGACATTGTGGAATCCAACCCTGACCTGGAAGAAGAAACCACGACAGGTGGAGAAATCAGTCTCAACTATCAGGACGAGGCCAATACGCTTCAATTGACCGCTTTCCACTACGATCTTGATGATATGGTAACCAACGTGTTTCTGAGGGACGGTGGTGGTTTCGATTCGCTCTGCGGATTCGTACCTGACGGCGGGTCCTGTAATCAACGTGCCAATGTCGATGACAGCCGCGTGCAGGGTTTCGAAGCCGCGTGGCAGTGGGATCCAGGCAAAGACTTTGTATTTCTTCTGAATTACACCTTTGCCGACACAGAATTTCGAAACTCGCTACTGCTACCGGCTATTGAAGGAAAACGCTTTCCGCTGTCACCGAGGCACAAACTGAGTTCTCAGGTGCTCTGGCGGCTTAACGAACAATTGAGCTTCGTCGGACAGGTGTTGTATCGGAGTAATCACTACGACAACGTCTTGAATACCCGTAAGATCGATAGCTCATTGGTGGCTAACATTGGAGCTCATTACCAAGCCCCCGATACTCCTTGGGGGTTCCGGATCCAAATCGACAACCTATTCGATGAGGCCGTGACTACCGCCATCTCCAGCAGCGGTATTTACACTCAAGCTGCTCCACGAAATGCTTGGGTGAGTGTTTCGTATACTAAGTAAACTACTCGAGCGAGATAGTCATAAGGATCAATCGAGGTGGAACACTTCTTTGAGCTCAGTCGAGACAGGACTGTTATCCGGATGGGTTGCCATTTGGTCCTTCATATGGGCCCACCATTTTTTGCAAACATCTGTATCTGCGATACTCCGCCACTGAATTTCGTCTTCAATTTCGGCATAGCCAAATAGTTGAAGCGTATCCTTGTGGAGAAAGATCGAGTAATTCGATACACCGTGGTCGTGAAGCACCTGCTCGAGTTCGGGCCAAATCGGGCGATGACGACGTTCATATTCTTCTTCCATTCCAGGGTGAAGGGACAATACAAATGCTTTTCTTATCATGTTGGATTGATAGGTTGGCCCTTTGATGAACAAGCTCGAGACAAAATATTCCTTTAGCAGAATCCTGGGCCTTGAACGTCTCATTTACATGTACCCCATAAAACGTCTCATTCCCTTAGCCGCGATCATACTGAGCCCGCTAATAACCTTCGCAATTCCGCCCGTGATACTCGCTGATGGGCGCGTGACCGTACAAATTGATGCCCCCGACGCCCAAAACGTGCAAATCGACATCAAGGGGAGAACGCATGATGAAAACGATAAAAAGCCTTTCGATATGATCAAAGGTACGGATGGAATCTGGTCATTTACATCCTCCCCGCTTGATCCGGGCTTTCACTACTACTTCTTATTTATAAACGGCTACCGATTCGCTGATTCCTCCAACCCACTCTACTTCGGCTGGGGCCGCCCCACCAATGGCATCGATATACC
>CALGUT010000189.1 GCA_937920335.1 uncultured Opitutales bacterium | reverse complement strand
ATACATGCTGAGTACCACTACTCATTAATACGCGCGCATTTTTCTCGCACTGAACTTTATTTCTTTCCACTCACGCCTGCAGGCCATTTGATTTCTACGTCTCTTCCACCCAATAGCTCCTATGAAAATCACCGCTGTTACCCCATACGTCGCCTGGATTGGCTTTCGCAACCAGATGCTCGTCAAAGTCGAAGCCGACAATGGCATTTATGGCTGGGGTGAGTCCGGCCTCTCCGGGCGAGAAATCGCTGTCGAAGGAGCGGTTAAACACTACCGGGAGTTTCTCATTGGCAAGGATCCACGTCAGATCGGGGGACTCTGGCAGGAAATGTATCGCAGCCAGTACTTCGAAGGGGGGCGTGTGCTTACCGCAGCGATTTCTGCCATTGATATCGCCCTTTATGATCTGGTGGCGAAAACCATGGGTGTTCCCGTGTATCAACTGCTGGGGGGTGCCTGCCGGGATCGCGTCGAGTGTTTCGCCAGTCTTCCGGGAGACACACCTGGAGACAGGTACGGTGACCTTGCACGAAAACTTATGGATGAGGGTTGGCCTTCTTTTCGGATCAACAACGTTGGCCCTCCCGGGACTGACTACGCAGGGAAAGAGGGATCTATCTTCGATGTTCGAGGATCGATCGAATCAACCAGCCAGGCCATTCTCGCCTGCCGTGAAGCCGCCGGTCCCACCGCCATGATCGGATGCGATGCCCACCACCGGTTGTCCATCGCCGAATCAGCTACCTTTCTCCAGCGATTGCCATCCGGCACGCTCGACTATATTGAGGAGCCCATTCGTGACGAATCCCCTGAGACCTACGAAGCGCTGCGCAAACTAACGGATGTACCCTTTGCCATCGGGGAGGAGTTTTCAAGCAAGTGGCAGTTCAAGCCCTATATCGAGCGAAATATCCTGCAATTTGCCCGTGTCGACGTGTGCAATGTCGGTGGTCTTACTGAGTCGTTAAAGGTAGCGGCCATGGCTGAATCCAACTACATTGATTTGCTGCTCCACAATCCGCTGGGTCCCATCTGTACAGCGGCCTCGGTCCACCTGGCAGCGGCTGTTCCCAATTTCTCCCATCTCGAATCACGAGAATCTCCCGTCGAGCAACTTCCCACTAGTGATAGTGTTGTATTCACTGAACGTCTACAGCTCGAAGGCAATGCTTATCCAACTCCGACTATCCCCGGATTGGGTGTCGAAGTGGATGAGGAGGTCTTGAAGGAAATGTCCGTCAAACTGTGGGAGCCTCCTCGCCTCTGGCGCTCCGACGGCAGTTACCAAAACTGGTAAACCCCTGCCATCATCAAAGCATCTCCATTCACCCCCATTATGCCAGATTCTTCAACCCACTCACTTCGTCCGACCCGCAAACGCTTCATTGTCCTGGCTCTCTTATTTGGTTGTGTCTGGATCAACTATATGAGCCGCACCAATATCTCGATTGCTGGCACTACCATGCGGGAAGACCTGGGTATCGATATGCTTAAAATGGGGCTAATTTTTTCCGCATTCAGCTGGACCTATGGTTGGCTCCAAATTCCTGGTGGCATTTTCGTGGATGCGTTTCGGACACGTCGTTTTTATGCTGTTATCATGTTTTTCTGGTCCTGCGCCACGGTGCTGCAGGGATTTGCCAATTCACTTTTTGGCATAATCGGTCTGCGTTTGTCTTTAGGTCTATTTCAAGCCCCGTCCTATCCTGCCCACAACAAAATGGTCACCCGTTGGTTTCCCACTCATGAACGCGCCACCGCCATCGCCACCTACACATCCGCACAATTCCTGGTATTGGCTTTGATGCCTCCGGTGTTCGTTTTCTTGATGGATACCGTCACCTGGAGAGGGCTCTTTATTGTCACCGGGATAGTCAGCATTCTCGGATCCATTGTGATGTATTTGATCTACAGGGATCCCCAAGACCACAAAACAGTCAACCAGGCCGAGCTCGACTACATCGAATCGGGAGGTGGCCTGATCAATGACGGTGAAACAGCCGAATCCGAAGCGGACAAGAGCAAATTTAACTGGGCTGACCTGGCAGAAGCATTCAAACACAGAAAACTGTGGGGTGTCTACTTGGGCCAATTCTGTCTGGGCTCACTCTTTGTGTTCTTCCTGACCTGGTTTCCTACCTACTTGAAGGAAACCCGTGGCCTGTCCCTTGCTTCTACGGGTAACTGGGTGATGCTTCCTCCGCTGGGAGCGTTTTGTGGGGTTCTCTTGTCGGGTTACGTTTCCGACCTGTTAATTAAGCGGGGCGTCTCACCGGGCGCTTCCCGAAAAGTACCCGTGCTCTGCGGTATGGTTCTGGGCTCCGCCATCATCGGTGCAAACTTTACCGATAGTACTGCCATGGTTATTTTATTTATGACCGTCGCGCTCTTCGGGAACGGCCTGGCATCCATCACTTGGGTTTTTATCTCATCCATTGCACCGATTCGATGTATGGGGCTGGTAGGAGGAGTCTTCAACTTTGTCGGTAATCTCGCGGGAATCACCCTGCCGATCATAATAGGGGTGTTGGCCCGCGACGGTAATTTCAAACCCGGGTTGATATACATCGCCGTAGTCTCCATCATCGGCTTCTTCAGCTATCTGTTTCTGGTTGGAAAAGTGGAACGCATTGAGGTGCCGGAGTAGTGATTTACTGACTGATGCTGATAGTAATTTGCTTTGTTTTGCTCTCCCGCAAGGCGGGATCAATGAGGTATCGCTGCGCTCGGTAGACCCATTTGAGTACCCGACTGCTTCAGCTTTGTCATGGACTGAATGATTAAACGAACGTTTTTGGGCATTTAAGTTTGGAATAATAAATCCCTAAGAACTTTCTGAACGGGTGAAAGGATCAGCCGGGTAAACTGACTCGTAGAAACACAGCGCTTTACGGGAATGAGGGATCGGATATATGATTCTTTCAATGAAAAGTTACGCTTTCCGGAATTTCACTACTGCCGTTATGCGGGTGGCATTGTTTTCGTTTACGATACTCACAAGCTCCTTTGCAGGAAGTGAACGCGCTTCAGAATCGTTGACCGAGTTCTCTTCGGAATTGCAGTCCTTTGTAGATTCAGGAGAAACGACCGGTGTCGTTATTCTGGCTAGAAATGAAGCTAACCTGTGCTAGCTCAATCTAATATATTTTCAGGAAAACAGGATTGACTTGATAATTGACTATTGACCCCATAGCTACTCCTCGAGGTAAATCGCAACAGCGGGGGGCGTGGTTATCGTCACAAACAAGCGCACCGG
>CALGUT010000188.1 GCA_937920335.1 uncultured Opitutales bacterium | reverse complement strand
CCATTCATAGAGTACAAGATTTTTCTTTGAGGAATTTAAAAACACTCCCTAGAGAATTATCTCCAAAATCTTCAAATAAGACAAAGGGATTAGGATTATCACGTACCTTAGGCGATTCTTTGGCCGCTTGCAGCATCAAGTCATGAGTTCCTTTTGTATCCGAACCGTAAGCTACACCGACGAGTACTTCTCCGCGAATCTCTGAATCTGACAACGTCCAGTTGACGACTTCCTGTTCAAGAAAATGACTATTCGGAATCAACACATCGACACCATCCCCACGCCGTACTCTGACACAGCGATTACCTATGTCTTGTATCTTTCCTTCTTCCTCGCCCACTTGGACTATATCACCGATACGGATGGGCTTTTCCATCATTAGAATCAGACCGGAAATGAGGTTGTTAAACAGATTTTGCACTCCAAACCCAACTCCGATCGCCACCGCACCGCCCAGTACGGTGAAAACAGTTATCGGAATTCCCGCGATCGGGAGCGCGATGAGAACGATAATGACGATAAAGACTAGGTTAAACAACCGCTCTAACACATGAGTGGTGTTTTGATTCAACTTACCGACCCGCTCCAAACGCCTACCCAAGCTTCGCGAGATAATCCGGCTTACGAAAAACCCAATGAATACCACCAGCATCGCAATCATGACCTGGTTGAAGAAAATCGTGGTATCGCCACTCTTAAACAACTCGAAGTGCCAAAGGGTAACTAAAACTTCCCAAATCTTATTGAGAACATCTTGAGTCGATTCGGAGAACATAGTTTTTAAAATGATCTAGAACGAATAAGAATGGCTATCAGAAAAAATTCAGAGCGACTCCTCCATAGGAAGTACTGTTACTTCCACTTTGATCGTGTGTTCGCCACCTCCGGTGACAGCACCACTTAACATACTCACGTCTGAGTAATCACGACCGTAGGCGACGCGCACATGTTCCTCCCCGCAGACCTTCCGATTCGTCGGATCCAACTCGACCCATCCGAAATCCGGTATGTACACTGATATCCAAGCGTGGGAAGCATCAGCGCCCAAAAGGCGTTCTTCTCCAGCCGGCGGTTCCGTTAGGATATAGCCACTCACGTAACTGGCGCCCAACCCCCAAGCACGAAGCGCTGCCAAAGAAAGGTGTGCAAAGTCTTGGCACACCCCTCGCTTTTGTTCCAGCACTTCTTGAACAGGCGTACTGACTTCGGTCGCTTCGGGATCGAATTTGAATTCCTTCCAAAATTGGTCCAACATTATGCTCAATACTTCACCGATAGCTACCTCGTCAGAAAGGAAATTTTGGGCAAACTCTAGAATCGTATCACCGCCAGACGTCATCTCTGTCGGATAAAGATACTGTTTTGCGTCCAGAAGGTCTGACCGACCTTGATCACTGAGAGCGTCTCTTATTTCCCCACAAGTCATCGTGAGGGACGCAAGGTCTATCGGCTTTACATTAACACGAACCCGACCCTGACTTTCTACTGTCAGCGACTTGTGCGATTGTTGAACTGAGAAAAAATGAATCTGGTTGCCGAAATAGTCTACACGCTGAATAAGATCCGTACTTTCAGGCGATACAGTCAGGTCAAACTTCTCACAGATTTGAATATCATTAGATATAGGCGTGAACCGAGCCGTGTGGTGGGACACCGTCACCGGGTATTGGTAGTCGTAGGTTGTTTTATGATGAATATGATAAAGTGCCATCGGACTACCCTACAAAGGCTTGAGATTGTTGCTCTTTGACCATCGCTATGTGCGCAAAATATGTCTGCTCTAATGCCCCAGACAGTTTCGAAAAGTCGCCAATCGTTTCTTTAAAGAATTCCTGCAATTCCTTGCTCGGATTCTTACTCGATTTCCCAATCAGAGCCTCCGGATCCCCCAAGCCAATACGACTGAAAAGGCGCAGTGCATTTTGATCAATCGGGTGCCTGCGTGTATCACTAGCATGCGGTAGGTGCTGCAGCAAATCACGCAGGCTTTCCGTTTGAAAAGCCAAAGACCGTGGGTTTGAAGTATCAAAACAGAGCAGGTCCATAACACTGGACGGCAGCAAGTGGTTGAGGTACCGACGACGATAAGTGATCACACTATCCGCCCATATTAACAGATAAGAAAATAAACGTTCGTCTTTTACCTGGCTGCAAGAGAACGCACTCTGAAGTAGAAACGAAATCGATACTCCCCGCTCAATCTTTCTACCCAATTGAAGAAATCGCCATCCTTGGCTTCGTGTCATGTTATCCATGACGTTCCCCGAAAAACTCGTCAGCTCGTCCAATATCTGACCCAGCAACTGAATATTTTCATCCTCGGTTACAGAAAGTACCGCTTTTGAGATGTTCTTACCCAAACTGCGAATCTTTTGGACTCGTACCCATGTATCGACGGAAAGCCGATCCTTCACCTTCTCGGCCGATCGCGGAATCGAACGCAAGTTCGAGACTAAGCTTTCGGGATTCTTTTCATCATAGATAGCTCGAATCAGGTAGGATTCCGCCAGCTCGAGGATCAGTTCTCCAGACTCCTTATCAATGAGCTTTTTACTATCTTCGCCAAACGGCATCAGTTGCTCTAAAAAAGGCACGGCTACCGCTTGCGCTTCCGCGGTCTCATCAATGATAAGCGAACAAACAGTCTGTATCAAACGGGTCAACGACTCAGCGCGCTCCACGTAACGCCCCAACCAAAACAGGTTATTCGCCGTTCTACTGGGAAGATCATTCGAATTTCTACGGATTTGAATTGATTCTCGTCCCGCATCAGTACCTTGCCGACGCATTTTGTGAGAGTCCTTCAGCAATACCCAGGTATCTTTACTCTGACCACCACTCTGCATCGATACCGTTAGATCGGTCGGTGTAGCGGAGTAACGGGCAAGCCCACCTGGCATAATTTTCCACCCTCCATTTGATGGGATCAAGAATACGCGCAGAAGAAAATGACGGGAATCCAGGGAATTTCCCTTCATTACGGGTATCGTGGCATGGGAGACAATCTCCTGTCCACAATACCGCTCAGGATACTTATCGATCATCCAACGCAATTCCTTGAGCTCGGTCTTACTCATAAGTGGGCCAAAATAACTCTTGTTATCCCCACCCCAAAATGTCGGTTTCACCGCCAGTTCTGACAGGTGTTCCAGCACATATTTCCGTTCCGATTCTCCACCACACCACCAGGTGGCCACTGACGGTAGCTCCAAGCTTTCACCCAAATAACTGCGGCTAAACCACGGAAGAAAGGCGAGCATTGCAGAGGTTTCTACAAATCCCGATCCCAGTCCATTCGCCACAGCCAAGTTCCCCTGACGTACCGCGTTGGCCAAGCCTGGAACGCCTAGCAACGATTCGTTGCGCAACTCCAATGGATCCGTCCAAGCGGAGTCCACCCTTCGTAACAGTACGTCAACAGGTTGAACTCCACCAATCGTCTTCATGTACAAGCGATTGTCCCTAACGGTGAGGTCATCCCCTTCGGCCAGCGTATATCCAAGATTCCGAGCGAGAAACGACTGCTCGAAATAAGTTTCGTTATTCGGACCCGCTGTCAGTAAAGCGATATTCGGATTGTCCTTATTTCGCGGTGCCAAGGATTCCACATGACGGCAAAACTCTTGAATGAATGGCTGCAGTGAGCTCACATCATTCTCACGGCTTATCTTAGGAAATAGACGAGACATGAGCATGCGATTCTCTAGGGCATACCCAAGTCCGGAGGCTGCTTCGACTCGATCCGCCAAGACCCACCAACTTCCATCCGGACTGCGGGCAAGGTCCGCTGCATAGAGGTGAATGTGGTTGTTACGAGGTGGTAGCAGTCCATGGCACGGTCGCAGGAAAGACGGATTTCCAAAAACGAGATACGGGTGCATCTTACTACCTTGCAGCATCGTTTGACGGCCATACACATCTTGAAGTACCAGATTCAACAGATGGGCTCGTTGGGACAACGCCGACTCCAATTTCCCGAACTCGTTCCCTGATAGCACCAACGGTAGCATATCCATATTCCAGGGACGATTATCGGTCTCAGAATCTTGATACACATTGTAAGTAATCCCGTTGTCCTGGATCAATCGGGACAGTTGGTGAACCTTACCATTCAATTGATCCGGTCCGATCTGTCCAAATTGCTGAGCAATCCGGGACCAGTGAGGACGAGGTTTCTTATCCGCTCCCAGAAATTCGTCATAGTATCCTTCCGAAGGCGCATAGCCCTGCATCCAATTAGTGGATGACATCGGAGTTTCAGTGGACGAATTCATAGGTAGCTAATTGCCGAAAGCGGCTATGTGAATCAATGGAATTCTTACTCCCACCGAAACTGTAGGTAATATATTTTCTCAAACGAGCAACTAGCGCAAGCGACGCATGTCGAGAGTCAACGGGTGTTCATTTGCGCTTCGATACGGCACGGGTTCTGGCACTTTCCCGGGTGATTGCCCGTAGGGGTCGAACCGTGAACGCCAACGGCCATCTGCTTCAAGGCTGTTTACCGGGCTATCGTCAAAACTACGGCCGCCCGGATGTGACGAATGGTAGCGACATCCGCCAACCACGTGACCAGTCAAGGTGTCAACCAGGTCAATATTGAGCGGCGTATTAGGCGGAATCGTGGGGTGCAAACAATGAGGCGGTTGCCACGCCCGGAAACGTACTCCGCATACATACTCGCCTGGTTGTCCTGTTGGTTTCAAAGGCAGTACGGCTTGGTTACAGCGTACCTCGTAACGCTCTGCCTTGAACGACGTGACTTTCACTTGGAGACGTTCAAGCGAGGAGTCCACATAACGGGTAGTTCCACCCGCTGCCGTCTCCTCACCCAGGGTATGCCAAGGCTCGATACTCTGCCGTAGTTCAATCTCCACTTCCTTGTACGCAATTTTACCGACTTGCGGAAACCGAAAATCGAAGTGCGGCGCATACCAACGCGCGTCGATATCCAATCCGTTTTCCTTGAGATCATGAATCACCTCCAGAAAGTCATCCCAGATGAAATATGGAAGCATGAACCGGTCGTGCAGCTCAACCCCCCATCGAACCAGTTTGCGCGGCCGGAAGGGCTTGGACGCCAGGTGCGCCACCAGGCTGCGAACGAGCAGCTGCAAGGCCACTGTCATCTCGACATGAGGAGGCATTTCAAAAGAGCGCAACTCAACCAAGCCCAAACGACCGCTGCTACGATCCGGACTGTAGAGCTTATCAATACAAAACTCAGCCCTGTGAGTATTCCCCGTAAGATCTGTCAGTAAGTGTCTAAATAAACGATCCACCACCCACGGCGTCGGATCTTTATGGTTATCCAGTTCATTCAGTGCGATTTCCAACTCGTAAAGCGAATCATGCCGGGCCTCGTCAATACGCGGACTCTGGCTCGTCGGCCCGAGAAACATACCTGAAAACAGAAATGAAAGGGAAGGATGATACTGCCAGTAGGAGACCATACTCGCCAATAATTCCGGGTTCTTCAGGAAAGGACTCTCGGCAGCTGTAGAACCACCCATCACAATGTGACACCCCCCACCCGACCCGGTGTGCCGGCCGTCCTGCATGAACTTGTCGGGCTTCATACGCCCCTCTGCTGCATCTTCGAATAGACCCGTTGTTATTTTCATTAACTCGTCCCAGTTTTCCGCGGGATGAATGTTAACCTCAACCACACCCGGGTCAGGGGTCACACTGAAATTCTGGATACGCGGATCCGCCGGAGGACGCTCACCCTCGATCACCACCGTAACGTTCAACTTCTCAGCCGTCGCTTCGATCGCGTTCAGCAACTCAACAAATATTTCTGCATCCTGAACAGGCGGCATAAACACCTGTAAATGCCCTTTTTTCACTTCCACGCACAAGGCAGTCTTAACCACCCAGGGCGCAGATTCTCCGTGCTTCAACTTCTTGACCGCATACTTCTCGTCGGTCGGAAGCGGAAATATTCTCGGCTCAGGAAACGGTATTTGAGGATCGATCGCTGCCTGATCTTTCTGAACCAAAGGCTCATCATCATCCGGATCCAGCCACGGCAACTCATTAAGCGGAAGGCGCAGACCTACCGGCGAATCACCAGGGATTAAAAATAACTTTTCACTACGCAACGGCCAGGTACTGGACATCCAGCTGCGACGCAATCGATGAAACTTAAGGGGAAGTACCCAGCCACAAGGATTCTTGAGGCCTTGCTCAAAGACCTTCTTTAAACGGGCACTTTCTTCAGGGTCCGTCAGACGATTGTCAATCGTGTCGAGATTGATAGGGATCTTTCGTTCTTTTAGTAAATAGAAAGCCGCATCCTCATAAGCAGGGATGAGGAATTCCGGATCAACGCCCAGTAATTCCGACAGAGCACGACCGAAGGTTTTCGCATCCTCTTCGGTCGATTTACCGGGTTTAGTCGTTTCGGCCAGGAGGTCTGGGTTCTTCCAAAGAGCTACACCATCTTTACGCCAAAAACAACTATGCGCCCAGCGGGGCAACGTTTCCCCTGGGTACCATTTTCCCTGTCCCAGGTGCAAAAAGCCTCCGGGACCAAAACGTTTCCACATGCGTCGCAGCAGGCCTTCCGAAAGCTTAAGCTTTTCTTCACCGACCGCAGCGCCGTTCCACTCAGGAGCATCAGGATTATCAATAGAAATAAACGTCGGCTCTCCACCCATGGTTAGAGTTACTCCACTCTTGACGAGTTTCTTATCTACCAAGTAGCCGGCAGCTTGAATCGCTTTCCAAGTTGGCTCCTGGTAAGGCTTCGTCGCACGCGGTTTGTCGTCTACCCGCTCTACCGACATACTAAATTCAAATTCTGTTTTCACGTCCTCCAGCGATCCAGTGATCGGACTGGCCGAGGTCGGATTCGGCGAACAGGCAAGCGGAATGTGACCTTCCCCCGCAAACAATCCGGAGGTAGGATCTAGCCCAACCCAACCCGCACCGGGCAAATATACTTCCGCCCAGGCATGGAGATCAGTAAAATCAGTTTCCGGACCACTCGGTCCATCAATCGCTTTTTGGTCTGCCGTCAACTGTATCAGGTATCCGGATGCAAATCGGGCTGCTAACCCTAGCTTTCTCAATAGGCTAATCATGAGCCAGGCACTATCGCGACAAGAGCCGCAGCCTTTATCGAGCGTTTCTTCAGGTGTTTGAATTCCTGGCTCCATACGAATGAGGTAATCGACCTCCCCCATCACCAGAGAGTTTAGCTTCACAAGAAAATCGACTATCGGCATCTCCGTTACATCGATTCGTTCATAAAGCGTTTCCCACAACGAGCCGGTATCGGTAGGAGCATCCAAATACGGTTCCAGCTCATCCTTCAAGAGATCGTCGTACGCGAACGGAAATGTCTCGGCATAACTCTCAACGAAAAAATCGAACGGGTTAATCGTCACCATCTCGGCAACCAGATTAACCTCCACTTTGAATTCGGCTACTTTTTCAGGAAAGACCACCCGGGCCTGGAAGTTGCCTTGAGGATCCTGCATCCAATTCAGAAAGTGTTTCGATGGACTAACCTTTAGTCCGTAGCTCAAAATAGGCGTACGGCAATGGGGTGCAGGTCGCAAACGAATGGTTTGCGGTGAAAGCTCTGCTGGACGCTCATACTTATAATGAGTCGTATGATTAAGGGAAACTGTAACAGCCATAATGGGACGTGGGTTTGGTCAGAGAGAACCTCTGTGTGGGCCGACTAAGCCGTCGTTTCAGCAACCTCTGCTGCCGGATCTACAATCTCTGAAAACATATAGGTATCGCTCAGTGCAACCGCAATTTCTCCCAATTCGTCTTCAATTAATCCAAGAAGCGGATACACTTTATCTCCAGCCAAGTCTTTAGGGGTTGAATACTGCAGTCTGGAAATAAGTAAGCCTACAAGCCGCTCCGCCTCATTGACAAAATGAGTAGTAGGGCATTTGGAAATCGCGTGGAGCGCGGTTTGCAAACGAGTAATGCTAAAGAGCACTGATCGAGGGAAATCCCGCGATAGTACTAACAGCGTCTTCACCAAGTCTCCTTCAATCTCGTCCGCAAATACCCGATGGTAGGCTTCATAAGCGCTACAGCCCCGTAAAATCGCAGCCCATTGTGCCGTATCAACAACATCGTCAACTTCGTCGGACATAGAGATCATCAGGCGCTTGGTATCCAGGATTCGGCATGTCTTGTCGGCGCGTTCGATTTGGCGACCACAGATAATAAACTCATACCCCAATTTGTGAAGAAAGGTCGCTTCGGTGATTCCCTGAAATAATAACGAATACTCCTTGATCTGCTGAAAAAAACTGAAGTTCATTTCTCGAGTAATCAGCTCGGGGTCCGAATTCTTCAAAAACAGGTAAAGGCGATTGATCACCTCCCACATTTCGGAGGAAATCTGGTCTCGGATCATTCTAGAATTCTCACGGGCAACCGCCACCGTACTGAACACCGAGCTCGGGTTCTCCTTATTAAATAACAGAAACTCAGTAACATGATGACTTCTCTTTTCGGTGTAGAGAGATTCAAAAAGCTCCTGATCTCCGAGACTCGCCAGTAAAGGACGCCACAGAGAATAATCGATATCTTCTGTGGAATGTTCAGTCTCGAGCAAAGATTGAAGAGTGACGTCCAAGAGACGCACCGTGCTTTCAGCACGTTCAATGTATCGGCTCATCCAAAAGAGTGAATCGGCAACGCGGCACAACATAATATAAATAGTTAAAAGTTAAAGAGTCTGTTTATTCGTCAGCATTCAGGACCCAGGTATCTTTACTACCCCCACCCTGTGAGGAGTTCACGACCAGCGATCCCTTTCTTAGAGCCACACGGGTCAGGCCCCCCGGGATAATGTTCACGTCTTCGCCACAGATGATGTAAGGACGCAAGTCGATGTGTCGCCCGTCAAATCCCTCGTCCCCATAGGTCGGATGACGAGACAATGAGATCGGGGTTTGGGAAATATAGTTACGCGGTTCCGCTTTCACCTTGGCGCGGAATTCCTCCAGCTCCTTTTTGGAAGCTGTCGGTCCAATGATCATGCCATAGCCGCCGGCTTCGTTCGCCGCTTTAACAACGAGGTTTTCCATATTTTCCAGCGTGTATTTCAAGTCGACATCTCTAAAGGGCAACCAGGTTTCCACGTTCGGTAGAATCGCATCTTCACCCAGGTAGTATTTGATCATAGCGGGGACATAGCAGTAGATCACTTTATCATCGGCCACACCGGTTCCAATCGAATTAGCCAGCCCCAGATTTCCTTTCTGATAGGCGCGCACCAATCCAGGGACACCCAGCAACGAATCTTTCCGAAAAACTTCAGGGTCGATAAAGTCGTCATCAATTCTTCGGTACAATACGTCCACTTGCTTGAGGCCTTCGGTCGTCCGCATGTAGATGCAATCATCTTTACTGACAACGAGGTCGCGTCCCTCAACGATCTCTACGCCCATTTGACGGGCGAGGAAGCAGTGTTCAAAATAAGCGCTATTATAAACTCCCGGCGTCAGGACCGCGACCGTTGGATTTGGGTTTCCATTAGGAGCGATATGTCGAAGCGCAGACAACAAACGCTGTGGATAATCCAGCACCGACTTGACACCCGCACTGGGAAAAAACCGAGGAAAAGCCCGCTTCATCGCCTGTCTGTTTTCCAACATGTAGGACACCCCTGATGGGCATCGACCATTGTCTTCGAGGACAAGGTAATCCCCTTTGTCGTCGCGGATCAAATCGGTCCCGCAAATGTGGATATAGATGTCCCGAGGGACATCGATCCCCATAAACGCTTTTCGGAAGTGCTTGGCCCCAAGCACCAGTTCAGAAGGGATAATCTTATCCTTCAGAATCTTTTGTTCATGATAGACGTCATGAAGAAACAGGTTCAATGCCCGGATGCGCTGCTCAAGCCCACGCTCCAAGTGCTTCCACTCAGTGTTGGGAATCACGCGCGGAACCATATCGAACGGAAAAATGCGTTCCGTACTTTCGCTGTCCCCATATACTGTAAACGTTATTCCTTGATGCAGAAAGGATAGGTCTACAGCTGACTTCTTCTGGTGAAACTCATCTTCGCTCAGCTCGTTGAACCGCTCCAAAAGGTTTTTATAGTGCGGACGAACAGAACCATCACTTTCGAACATTTCGTCAAAGAAATTACCGGGGTCATAATTGATTTCCATAAAATTGTATCTCTAGCCAACGTGCAGGTTTTAGGCCAAAATCAACCCATCTGATTAGCCTGTCTACCTTCTCTGAGGTTTCAAGCGGAGCCATGGTCCACAACGTCGATATTAGTTGCAAGGTCACGCGTCGCTTTTTGCAGAGGATCGCTGCCCCCTGCATTTTTCATTTTTCGCCGTAAATCGGTTATCCGCTTGTTCGGAAACGCCACATGAACGACGGGTTCCCCCGGCTTCACAGCTGGCAAGGTGGCGATGCCAAGTATGATACCATCCTGTGGACATATCAGTGTGTTTTGCTCCTTACCAAGTATACTATAATTCGTCGCAATCGGCTGGTCCTTTTCTACAAAATCACCCGCTGTCACATGGAATTTGAGGATACCGCCAACGGTAGCTCGAAGCCAGATGGATTTTCGAATTACTGCCTGGTAGGGTGGTTCAATTCGCTCGCCTTCCATCATTCCTAAATGGATCAATGTATTACGAATACCCTGTACTCCAATTTGCAATACGCTGGGTTCGATCTTCCAGGGCTCTCCCGCTTCCAGTATAATGGTTGGACAGCCCGCTTTAGTAGCTTCGCGACGAAACGCTCCGACGGGTCCTTTGCCGTCCACGATCAAGGCTGCACCAAAAGACAGCGCGAGCTCGCGCGTGACCTTGGAGGTAAGATCGGCTCTTACGTTGGGGAAGTTGGTTCGTTGGAAAGCGGCTGAATGTAGATCGATTCCATAGTCGCACTTCGAAACGACTTCCTTCATTAAGGTCTTCGCCATACGACTTGCCAGACTCCCCTGGCTGCTCCCAGGAAACGATCGGTTCAGGTCTCGACGATCAGGCAAATACCGCTCATGCGTTTCAAAACCGAACACATTCACCACCGGGACCAGAATCAGCGTTCCCTTCAAGATCTCAACCATGTCCCCGAACATAAAGTCATGAATGATACCGGTTCCATTGATCTCGTCGCCATGAATAGCGGCCGTTATGAAAACCGTTGGTCCCGGTTCTTTTGAACGTATAACCCGAATAGGCATGCGAATCTCATCACCCGTATACGTCTCAGAAATCTTGATACGGATGTTTTTGGATTCACCCGGCTCGACAGATATCCCGTCGAACAACATCGCTGTAGACGCCATTACTTTTCAGAACTGGAAGTTTTCTTGACTACTTTTTTCTTTCGTTTTTTGCGAACGAGTGTCGGCAGATAACTCTTTAAGGCTCCCTGGTTTCCATAACAGAGCAACAAGTCACCTGACATCAATTCACGGGACCCTTTTGGATTCGGTATTTGCTCACCGCCTCTGCGGATACGTAGAATGACGATATCTCGTTCGCGAAGTCCAGAAGTAGAAATAGCCTTACCCACCAATTCTGAATTTGCTTCAACCGTGAACTCGACGACTGAGTATCCCTTGGTCAATCGAAGCCTTTGGTGGATGTCCGAATTGCCAAACTGTATTTGCTGTTCGATGTATTTGACGATCTCTCCAGCTATATCGATACCTGTTGCACCTTCGATGCCCTCCAGTCCCGGCGAAGAATTCACCTCCATAATTACCGGACCATCTTTGCCCTCTAACATGTCCACACCTGCTACTTTGAGGTTCAGAATCTGTGCTGCCTGAACGGCAGTTCTCTCATACTCTTCGTCAAGTTCGACAATTTCAGTGGAACCTCCACGGTGAACGTTGCTGCGAAATTCTGTTCCGGCGGCCACACGACGCATCGCTCCTACCACCTTATCTCCGACAACAAACGCACGAATATCGCGACCTTTACTTTCAGACACAAATTTTTGAATCAACACGTTTTGCTGCGCACTGCTAAGGGTTTCAATGATCGCTTCAGCCACCTTATCAGTTTCCGCCAAAATCACGCCGATGCCCTGAGTTCCGGATAACAGCTTTATCACAACAGGAGCTCCTCCCATAGCCTGAATAGCCCGAAGAGTATCCTTCTGGTTTTTCACAAAGGCCGTGGATGCGATACCTACTTTATGGCGACTCAACGCCTGCATCGAATATAACTTATCTCGCGAAGCGGTAATAGCGTCGGCGGTATTTACGCAAAATACCCCCATTTGTTCGAACTGTCTTACGACGGCGGCTCCGTAAAACGTGATGGACGTTCCGATACGAGGGATCACGGCATCATAGTCAGAAAGATTCTTCCCATTGTAAGTGAGATCCGGGCTTCCAGATTCTACATACATGCCGAATTTTAACGGGTTTAAGATCGTGGCTTTGTGCCCTCGCGCCTCGACGGCTTCTTTAAGCCGCTTCGTACTGTAAAGGCGTGGTCCACGTGATAGAATTGCAATCTTTAATGGCTCCATAATTACTTGAGTTAGATGTCAAAATCGACGACTTTCCGTCTGGGTCGCGATTGATATTTACGGGATGAGTCTACCAGGAAATCATTTTCAAGTGCCTTCCGGCCAAGTAGAATACGGCACACCATCGCCTTGCGGCAAACGAGACTAAAATCAACTTCTTTGGTTTTTGTGCCGATACGTATTTTGGTTTTAATAAAGTAACGCTCGTGCACCTGTCCATTACTGGACCGAACATGCTTTTGATGGGCGATCTTGGCAACCACTGTTTTGGTTCGGGTACGATCTTTCCGATCGAGAATGATATCGAAACGAATTCGACCCCCCTCCAACTCCTTAATATTCTTCACGTCCAACGCAGAGCTCCGAGCTCCTGTATCGGCCTTAGCCAACATGTTTCTCACGCCTAGATCGGGCAAATCTATCGATTCCTTCCACCCTATCACTTCTTGTTCAGACATTCTTAATTTTGCACGATGATCCGGATACAGTGCAAATCAAGGATTAATCGTTGGATTCTCACAATAAATGCCTACGAATCATCGGGTAACGAGTCGGATCCCGAAAGTTGGGGCTAGCCTTGGTAATACAAGAGGTTCCCAAATATCCCTCACCCGTCATTTACCGCTAATCGGATTCGCGCATCAATCGCAGTCACCCGTTCGTCGTTGGCCAACAGGGGATTGACGTCCAGCTCCGCGATTTCCGGAAATGCAAGCACCAGCTGTGAAACTCGGATGATCGCCTCGTAAATGGCTTCCATTTTCGCTTTTGGCCGATCGCGGTAACCGGCCAGTAGCCGCGACACCCGTGTCTGATTCACCATATCTTCAGCTATCGCTCGCGTTATGGGAGGAAGTGCCACTGAATGGTCGCGGATCACCTCAACTGCCGTGCCACCATGCCCAAACATAATGATCGGGCCAAACACAGGATCGCGAGTCGACCCTATGATCAACTCGTGGGCACTCGGCATCTTGACCATCTGTTGGATCGAGAATCCGGTGATTTGTGCATCCGGCCGTATCGACCTCACTCTGGCTAACATTGCTTCTGCAGCAGCCTTCACCGCCTCATCATTTTCAAGGTTAAGAGCAACCCCCCCAACATCGGATTTGTGGGAGATATCCGGTGAAATAATCTTAAGCACCACAGGGTAGCCGATGGACTCTGCCATGGCTAGACAGGTCTCTGGATCCGATGCAGTTCGCGTATTCGTAACTGGCAATCCAGCCGCTGCCAATACCGCTTTAGCCTCCGGCTCAGTGAGTAGATCCCGATGCTCACCCGATACGTCTGCAAAGATTTCGCGAATGCGGGAGCGGTCCAGTTTTTCAACCCAATCATCTTTCTCCGCCTCACCGGCGATGAACCATTGAATCTTCCGGTAACGACTCATGTGAATGAAAGCTTGCACAGCATCTTCAGGTGTATCGAAACAAGGGATACGGACATCAGAAAACAGGTTCTTGGCCCGCGCAACACCATCCCGACCCAGCCAACAAGTGAATACGGTTTTGGAAGCGTTTCGAGCGGTATCAAGCATCGCTTCTGCTATTACCTCGCTCGGTACAATGGCAGAAGGTGCATTGATGAATAAGATGGCCGCGGTGTCCGCGTCATCTACGAGTACTTTCAACGTATCGACATACCGTTGCGGCGGCGCATCCCCAATAATATCGACCGGATTTGCTTTCGACCATTTCGCGGGTAGCACGCCATTGAGCCTCTCCATAGTCGCGTCTGAGAATCGAGCCAGACGCCCTTGGTTCATAACAAGGCTATCGGTCGCCATGACTCCCGGCCCTCCTCCATTGGAAAAAATAGCAAGCCCGTTTCCCTTGAGTGGTTTGGCCTTCCCGAGAGTTTCAACGGCCCCGAACAAATCTTCAATCGACGGAACCCGCAGGATACCCGATTGACGAAACGCCGCTTCATATACCTCATCCGACCCGGCTAGCGCTCCGGTATGCGAGGCTGCTGCCTTTTGCGCATCTGCTACGCGCCCGGATTTGATCGCGATTACCGGTTTCTTTTGAGCAGCCTTGGTAGCGGCTCTCATGAAGGCCGGTGCATCCTTGATCGATTCTATGTAGAGAAGTATGGCGCTGGTGTTCGCATCCTCGGAGAGGTACTCCAACGCATCACTGAAATTGACGTCCGCGCTGTTACCCAATGAAATGAAACAGGAAAATCCGATACCACTCGATTTTGCCCAATCGAGCACCCCGGTTGAAAAGGCTCCGGACTGGCTCACGAACGCAAGCGACCCCGTCAGAGAATCCGTATGGGCAAAACTGGCATTGATACCAGAGCCCGGCACCATCAACCCGAGACAGTTCGGTCCAAGGATCCGTATCCCATGCTTTAGTGCAGCATCCAGCATGAGGACTTGAAATGACGGGCCACCGGGAGTGGATTCCGCTTCTAAGCCCGCAGTCAATACCACGGCCGCTTTCGTACCCCTTCGGCCCAGCGATTGTATCAATCCGGGAATCATGGCTGGCGGCGTGCAAATAACCGCCAGATCTGCTACCCGAGGCAGGTCTTCTACCTTGGCATAAGTCAACACGCCCGATACCGATTCATACTTCGGATTCACCGGCATAACCGGCCCCGCAAACCCTCCATACATCATATTTTTCATTACCTTGTAACCAAGGCTATCAGGATTCGCGGAAGCACCGATTACGGCAATCGATTCCGGGTGAAAGAAATAGTGTAAATTACGGTTCATTGTTCCGGGGGGGTGTAGTATTTGATATCATGCCAAAGGGGCAGTTCGCAGGGGTGGCATCTTTGTCTTTGCATTAGACTTTTCGAAGTAATCAACCCACATGGCGGCCAAAGCGCAGGACGCTTCACAGGTCCGCACATTATCTTGAGGCCCCGGCATGATCACAGGAACCCGATAACCCAATACGATTCCAGCAGCGCTTGCGTCAATAAGTCGAACCAGCTGCTGCACCAGTATACGACCGGCTTCCATGTCAGGCACGACCAGGATCTCTGCATTTCCTGCCACCGCCGAATGGTAGGTATATTCGTCCATCTTTTCGCTCGATACAGCCATGTCGAATGGCATTGGACCGTCCACGATGGCACCGGTAATTTGATTGCGCTGAGCCATCTTGCAAAGTGCAGCCGCATCAATCGTGGATTGCATCTTCAAATCCACTAAGTCACTGGCCGAAAGTATGGCCACTTTTGGGAGTGCACTGCCCACTGCATGCAAGAGATCTACCGCGTTTTGAACAATCCCGATCTTCGCCGTCAGGTCCTGCATTACATTCAATTCAGTGTCCGTCATGAAGAGGGTTCGAGGAAAGGTTGGTATATCCAACGCATGCACGTGAGTAACACTTCGGTTGGTTGCAAGGTGTGGGTGTTTTCCCAAAACCAACAGCAGTTCATCGGAGGATAAGGTTCCTTTCATAATCAATTGAACCTCCCCCGTCGCAGCCATTTGTGCGGCCCGCTCCGCAGCAGCATGACTATGCTCAACAGAGATGATCTTGAAGTCTTGAAGGTCCATACCCTCAGCTTCAGCCACCGCACGAATCTTGAATTCCGGCCCGATCAAAACCGGCTCGATCAAATAGTCTTTATGAGCCTCTATACAGCTCGACAGCGTCTCTTTGTCGACCGGATGCACCACTGCGGTTTTGATGACAGGCAACGATTCCGCCTTCCGAATCAGTTCTTGAAAACGGGCAAAGCGTTCAATCAACTTCACCTCAGGCAACGATTTGCGCTGGCGGGTGATCTTCTTCTGTGGGGCCAATACTTCCGCTTCGCCGGAAATGACTTCCTCACCCAATTGATTGAGGCAGCAGCAAGTGAATACTACCCGCGATTTCCCAGGTATCTTTTCTTTCACAGTAACCGTCGTGGCAATCGAATCACCTATACTGACAGGTCTCTTAAACCGCAGCGTCTGCCCGAGGTATATCGTGCCCGGTCCGGGTAACTCAGTTCCCAATACCGTCGATATCAGCGCCGCACCCCACATACCGTGGGCTATGATTTTGTGGAACAAATCACTGCGCGCGAATTCTTCATCCACATGGGCAGGATTTACATCCCCAGAAACAGCAGCAAACAACAAAATATCATCTTTCGATAGAACACGGTGCAAAGTCGCTGACTCTCCGACCTCCATTTCGTCGAATGTTCGATTACAAATCAGCGCCTTGTTTTCCTCAGATGTTTTCATGATTACAACCCCTTTTACCAACTGGAGTTATGGAATCCACCATCCACAAAATAGATACTGCCAGTAGTCGAAACCGATGCATCGCTCACCATGTGCACAGCCACATTTCCAACTTCCTCGATCGTGACGGCCTTGCCATAAAAGCTGCGAGTTACGAGCGATTTCATCAACTCTTCGAACCCCGGGATGCCGGAAGCTGCCCGTGTCTGGATGGGACCCAGCGAGAGCGCGTTGACCCGTATGGCCTGAGGGCTGAGTTCAGCAGCCGCATATTTTACGCACGATTCTAAAGCGGCCTTTATCGGCCCCATAATACCGTACCCTTCCACCACTTTTTCAGACCCGTAAAATGTGAGGGTCAGAAGGCTTCCTCCGTTTTTCATCAACGGCTCGGCGAGGCGGGTCATACGTAAGAACGAATGGCATGACACCGACATCGCCTTGGCAAAGCCTTCTTCAGAGCAGTCAACGACCCGTCCATGTAAATCATCTTTATCCGCATAAGCTATGGCATGGACGAGAAAATCTAACTCCCCCCACCTTTCACGAATCTCATCAAAAACAGCCTCCAGCTCACCAGACTCGGTCACATCGCAGGGCAGTATGATCTTTGCGTTCAGCTTCTCCGCCAGCGGTCGCACATACGGTTCCGCTTTTTCATTCAAATAGGTTATCGCGAGCTCGGCGCCTTCTTCAACAAAACTTCGAGCACACCCATAAGCAATGCTTCGGTCATTTGCGATTCCAACCACTAGGCCCTTTTTGCCTGCCAGCGAGAATGGATTCATAATTGAGGTGTCTCCTAACACCAGTTCGAAATTCACCTATGTTAGTCGAATACGTCCGAAGCCGCAACGAGAAGACCCGTTGTTACGAACGATATTTCGTTCCCCTATAGTATTCATTAGGACAGGTTGTATCTCTTATGAAACTCAAACATATCACATTCTGATTTTGATGATAGCGGTTGCTTCTCTACGGATAATTTTCATAATCAAACTATCGACTACAAAGACTATTATAAAATTCTCGGCGTGCCAAAAGACGCTTCTCAGGAGGACATCAAAAAAACCTTCCGCAAACTGGCTCGTATCTATCACCCTGACCAGTCAAAAGCTGACGACAAAGCGGCGGCGGAAGAGAAATTTAAAGAAATTGCAGAAGCCTATGATGTGCTCGGAGATCCAGAAAAGCGGAAGAAATACGACACCTTAGGATCTAACTGGAATCAGGATTTCGGACCTCAGGGGCATGGCAGTTCACCGGATGGAGGGTTTTCCAGAGGATTTACGTCTCAGGGCGGTGAATACCACTTTTCAGGGACCGGATTCAGCGACTTTTTCGAGCAGTATTTTGGAGGCGGCCACTCTGATTTCGGTGGTTTTCGGGATGGGGGCGCAGCAACCAGAGACTTTTCAATGCGGGGCCGAGATATAGAGGGCGAAATAATGATCACTCTTCAAGAAGCTTCAAAAGGAGCAACGCGCCAAGTCTCAGTGAGTAAGACGGACTCCGAAACAGGGCGAGAAGCCGTACAAACTTACAATGTTAAGATTCCGGCAGGAATTCGCGAGGGACAACGTATCCGTGTCGCCCGTCAAGGACACGCTGGACAGGGCTCCGGAGAATCGGGAGACCTTTTTCTAAAAGCTCGCTTTGCTGCCGATCCGGATTTCCGAATTAGCGGGGGTGATCTCTATCACGATCTAGAAGTAGCTCCTTGGGACGCTGCTTTGGGAAACAAGTTAGAGGTCCCCACTCTAGACGGCAAAGTGAGGTTGAACATCCCGGAAGGCACGCCTTCAGGTAAACGCTTTCGTATCCCAGGGAAAGGTCTGCCGTCCATCAATCGTACTGCCGGAGACCTTATCGTCGAAATACACATCAAGGCTCCTGAAGTCGCCAACGAAACCCAGCGAAAAGCCTGGGAGGCCCTAAAACGCAGCTACAAGTAAACTCAGCCCGTCTACCGACTTATGAAAGAAAGCAAAGCGCTCGTCAGAATTTCAGAATCATCCACCGCAACCGCGCGGTTCTTTGACCATCAAACAACTGCACAATTAGCAAGGGTGCCAACC